>DATMKO010000097.1:0-17135 GCA_035571175.1 Steroidobacteraceae bacterium
ACGAACGCGATGCGCTGGCGCCAGGGCAGGTACTTCGGCGTGAAGTGCCTGTCGATGTCGCAGTCGGGGCCGGCGGCAGCGCGAACGCCTTCCAGCAACTCCTTTTTCACCACCTCGGGCTCGGTGAAGGAGCGGTGAGTAAACGCATCCTGCTCGCGCAGGATCTTCCGGCGCACGATCTCGTGGATCCAGGTTTCGTCCACACCCAGGTCCCGCAGTTCGTCGGCGATGACGATGGCATTGCGGCCGGTGATGAAATAAGTCGGTGAGCGTTGCAGCATCGTGACGTGGCTGACTTCGGCCGCAATCGCCGGGATGAGCGTCGCCGCGGTGGCGCCGGAACCGATGACGACAACATTCTTATCCTTGTAGTCAAGATCCTGCGGCCAAGTCTGTGGATGAACGATGCGGCCTTTGAAGTTCTCGGCGCCCTGCCAATGGGGCGTGTATCCCTTGGAGTGCCGGTAGTAACCCTGGCACATCCACAGGAAGTTTGCGGCGACTCGAACTTTCTCGCCGCTATCCGTGCGGATGGCCTCGATGGTCCAAAGATTCTCCTCGCTCGACCAGCTCGCGGTTAGAATCCGGTGCCGGTAGCGGATATGCGGCTTGAGATTGTTTTCCTCGATGACCTCGCCCATGTATTTCAAAATCTCTGCAGCGGAAGCGATCGGCGCGCTGGTCCATGGCTTGAACCGATAACCGAATGTGTAGAGGTCGCTGTCGGAGCGGATGCCTGGATAGCGGTGGGTGAGCCATGTGCCACCGAAACTCGCCTGCGTTTCGAGCACGACAAAACTCATCGCCCGGCACTGCTGGGTCAGGTGGAAGGCTGCGCCGATGCCGGAGATTCCTGCCCCGACGATAAGCACGTCGAAGCGCTCGATCGCCTGCAACGCATCACTTACAGCGCTCATTCAATGCTCCACAATTAGTCGATCGGCCAGGGCATGGCGGCCGGCAACGTCTCCGGCGCAGGCCTTTCGGTGGGCTCGGGTGGCTGCGCGATTGTATCGACAGCCCGCCACCAGGGCTCGATGCCCTCGAAATGCGTGGGCTCGGCCGGTTCGCCGAGGCGCGGCATCAGAAGCTGCGCACCCGCTTTTGGACCCAATTCCAGCAACGCCTCGGCGGGCTGGTCCCAGGCATGCATCGCAAGGCTGAACGTGCCCCAGTGCACGGGCAGGAATGCGCCGCCGCCGAGCAATCCCAAAGCTTCAAGCGCGTTGCGCGGTCCCAAGTGAATGTCGCCCCAGGCCGGATGGAATGCGCCCACCTCCAACATCACCAGATCAAAAGGCCCCAGCCGATCGCGGATGGTCCGATATTCCGTCGTGAGGCCGGTATCGCCGCTGAAGAACACGGCCTGGCGCTCGCCGCGGATGATGAATGAGGACCACAAGGTTCGATTGCGGTCCTTAAGCCCGCGTCCGGAAAAGTGCTGGGAGGGCGCGGCGGTCACCGTGAGGCCGGTGTTCGGCACCTGGTGCGATTCCCACCAATCGAGTTCGGCGATGCGCTCGGGGTTGACGCCCCAGGCTTCAAGATGGGCGCCGACGCCGAGCGAGGTCACGAACGGCACGTCAAGCTTGGCAAGTTCGCGGATGGTGGGGTAGTCGAGGTGATCGTAGTGATCGTGCGACACGATCACGAGGTCCAGCGGCGGCATGGCACGCAGCGCAACCGGCACCGGCTGGAAACGCTTGGGGCCGGCGAGAGTCGACGGCGAGGCGCGCGGTCCCCACACAGGATCCGTGAGCACGCGCAGTCCATCGATCTCGATCAACACCGTCGAATGGCCGAGCCAGGTCGCGCGCAGCCCGCTGGCGGGCGGCTTGGTCCAGCCGGCAAGCGGGTTCATCGAAGGCAGCGGCCCACGCGGCACGCGCCGCTCACCGCCGCACAGGAATTCGCTCAAGGTCGGCATCGATGCGTTGGGGTCGCGCAGTCCCGGGGCGATTGGATGAATGTTTCGAAACCGGTCGCCCGCCCAACGCGCCGATGCCTTGATGCGCTCGAGCCGCGCGCCCTGCGGTTTTCGGCCGAGCGATCTCATTGCTGCCTCCGGGAACTAGGCCTCGAAGCTTACCAAGTGTGCGCCGGATGACGCTAGACTTGTGCCAATTCTGCAGCCGATGGTTCCATGATCAAGCTTTTATCGCGTATTCCCTTTGCCGCGCTCTACGCCTTTGCCGGCTTTCTTTACTTTCTGGCCTACTATGTGGTCCGTCACCGCCGCCATGTAATCGTCGAGCAGCTCGAGAAGGTGTATCCCGAAGCCAGCGTTGCGCAGCGCGTAGCCATCCACAAACAATTCCTGAGGAATTACTGCGATGTCTTGATCGAGGTGCTTAAATCGGTGTCGATGAGCGAGGCCGACATGCGCCGCCGCATGCGCGTCACGAATCTGGAAGTGGCGCGCCAGTATCTGGACGCCGGTCAATCCATCATGTTCGTCACATCGCACCTCGGCAACTGGGAATGGCTGCTGCACGGCGTGACCCTGCAATTGGGTTACCCCGTGGACGCCGCCTACAAGCCTCTCCATGAGGCGTGGGCGGAGCGCTTGATGCTTGGAGTGCGCTCGCGGTTCGGCGCACGGCTGGTGCCCGCCAAGGAGCTGTTGGCGGATATTCTGCGCCGGCGCGGTATTACCCGTGCGCTGGGCGTGAACGCCGATCAGGCGCCGATCTCGACCGACCAGCGCTACTGGACGAAATTCCTCGGTCAGGACACCGCGTTCTACATCGGCGCGGAACAGATCGCGCGTGCGACGCGCCTGCCCATGATGTATGCGCGCGTGCGCCGCGTGCAGCGCAGCTGCTACGAAGTTGAGTTTCTGCAGTTATGGGACGGGCGCGAAGCCATCGAACCCAACCAGATGACGGAACGCTATGCGCGCGCCTACGAAGCCGATGTGCTCGCAAGCCCCGCCGACTGGCTGTGGTCCTATCGGCGCTGGCGCTTGAAAAAACCGCTCTACGCCGGTGATTGAAGGCCGGGTGTTCCGAGTTTGGCATCCAGATGCTTCGCCAGCTGCGCGATGGTTGGATGATCGAACAACTCGGTCAAATCGATGAGGCCGGGAAAATCGCGGTCGATGCTCTCATGAATCTCGATCAGTTTCAGCGAACTCGCGCCGATCTCAAATAGGTTGTCGTTTACATCGATTCTCTTGCCGGGCAGCGCCGCCTCGCAAATCGATTGCAGCCGCGTTTCCAGACCCACAGCGGCGCGATGCGAACCGCCATGAGAGTCGTGCAGAGCCTTGAGTTCCTTGAGTTCCGCGTCGAACTCGCCGTCGATATAGGCCTGCTCCAATAGGTGCCGCTGCACTTTGCCGCTGGTGGTCTTGGGGATGCGCTTGGTCGGTATGACCTGCGCGACCTCGAGGCCGGTATGTTCGTTGACCAGCCGGCTGACCGCTGCCGCGGTAGGCAGGAAGTCCGCCATGTTGCCGCGGTGGAGCACGAACACGACCAGTTCCTCGCCCTGCGAACCCGGTTTCAAGACGCCGGCGGCGACCACCTTGTTGAGTTCGAGGCCCGGCGCGCGCTGTGCGATGTTCTCCAAATCGTACGGATAGTAATTCTGACCGTTGACGAAGATGATTTCCTTGGTGCGGCCGGCGATGTAGAGGCCGGCTTCGTGTATCACGCCAAGATCGCCGGTGTCGACCCAACCGCTCGCGTCGATCGCCGCGGCGGTGGCTGCCGGGTCCGCGAAGTAGCCGCGCGTGACGCTGGCGCCGCGAATCAGGATATGTCCCACCTTGCCGTCCGGCAGCGCGGCGCGCGAATCGTCGGCGATGAGCAATTCGGTGTTCGGCACCACGTGGCCGACGCACATGAGTTCGAGCACATCGCGCGCTTCCGCGGGATTGACCTCGATCTGCGCGCCGACATTCAGGCGATGCCGATTCACGCGTATCCAGCGATAGTCCGATCCTAGGGGCGGCAAGGTGACGGCCAGCGATGCCTCCGCCAGTCCGTACACCGGATACATGGCCTGGCGCTTCAAGCCCGTGTAGGCAAGCGAACTCATGAATTCATTGCACAGCGGCACGGAAATGGGTTCAGCGCCGTTGTAGATCAGTCGAATCGCCGACAAATCGAGGTCATCCAGGCGCCGCTCGCCCAGCACCTTGAGAAAATGGCGATAGCCGAAGTTCGGCGAGCAGGTGATGGTGACGCGTTTCTTGGCCGCGATCTGCAGCCACAACAGCGGCCGGCGCACGAACAGCTCCGTTTGCATGAGGTTGACGTGCACGCGATTGGCGAATTGCATCAGGTAGAAGCCGATCAAGCCCATGTCGTGCGTCAATGGCATCCAGCTCAATGACACGTCGCGATCGCTGAATTTGTCGATTTCCGTGCAACCCTGCGTGTTCGCGAGCAGATTTCCGTGGCTCAGCATCACGCCTTTGGGTTCGCTCGTCGATCCGGAGGAAAATTGAATGAACGCCAGATCCTCAGGTTGAGGCCGGAACAATTTACCCGGCTTGGAGATATCGGCGATGGATTCGACCAGGAAGGTACGCGATTTGATCTGCCGGAACAGCTCGGTCTCGCCCACCTCGGAAGCCAGGTTACCCAGGCGCTCCAGGCTTTTTGCGTCCGTGTACAGCAGCGGATTGCCGAGCTTGCGCGCCACCCGCAGCAGCTTGTGGCGGTGTTCATCGCTGATGCCCACGGCCAGCGGCACCGGCACGATACCGCCGCATACGGCGGCCCAAAAGCCGTCGAGGAACTGCTCGTTGTTGTTGAGGAAAATGATCATTTTATCGCCGCGCTTGGCGCCGGCGCTCTGCAGGAGAAAGAGAATCCCCAGCGCGCGCGCGTAGACATCTTGGTAGTTCACGCGCCGTTCGGCGTTCTCGCCCTCGATATACGTGACGCTGCGGTCCACGCCGCGATTGCTCTCGAGGACATCGACCAATGTCGCGTAGCTCAAGAGCCGGTCGTGATCATTCATCTCGTTTCCACCATCATCATGAGGTTTGATCGAGGCCGCAGGTTGATTTGCGCCTCGAGTTCAATGGCTTCGCTGGTTGCGCGCCGCAGGCGAAACCGTCGCACCATGGTGTGCATGTGCACCAGCATCTCGAACATCGCAATATTCTCGCCGATGCAGTGTCGCGGTCCCACCGCGAACGGAATATACGCGAAGCGGTGCCGCTCCTCGGCATCGGCGCCGGCAAAGCGCTCGGGCCGGAATTCCTCCGGTTCGCTCCAGAACTCGGGGTGCCGGTGCAGCATGTAGGGACTGATGAACACATCGGTGCGCGGCGCGATCGCGAAACCGCCGAGTTCATCGGCCTCGATGGCGCGGCGCGTGAGCAGCCATCCGGGCGGATAAAGCCGCAGGGATTCCTGCAACACCCGGTGGGTGAAGGACAGGGCTTCGGCGGCGTCGAGCCGCAGTGCATCGCGCGATTCGGTGCGATCGACCTCCGCCTGCAGCTGCTCCGCGGCCTCGGGGTGACGGCTGAGCAAGTACCAGGTCCAGGTGAGCGCCGCCGCGGTGGTTTCGTGACCCGCGACGATCAGCGTCAGCACCTCATCGATCAATTCCTTGTCGGGCATGGGTTGGTCGCTGTCGCGATCGCGGCTCTGCATGAACATGCTCAAGAAGTCGAAATGCTGCTCCTGCGTCTGCCGCCGCCTTTGGATCAATTCGCCCACCAATCGCGCCAGCGAGCGAAACTGAAACGCGAATTTCAAATCGCGGTTCGATTGTTTGGCCACGACCTCGAAGGGATTGGCGCCCATCTGATGTTCCAAGCGCTCCAAGTCGTTGCCGAAAATGGACCTGAGCACGATTTCCAGCGTCAATTCGCTGGTGTCGCTGGAAAGATTGAGCGCTTCGCCGCGCGCCGCCATGGCCGACCAGCGTTGCGCATATTTGCCGTTGACTTCGCCGATCAGCTGGCTGAATTGATCGATCACGCGGCGGTGGAACGAGGGCTGCAGCATGCGCCGCTGCCGGCGCCAAAAAGCCCCTTCGCTGGTCATGATGCCGTTGCCAAGCAGGATCTTGACGCGATCAATGCCCTCGCCCTTGGTGTAATTGCGGTGGTTCGTCAGCAGCACCCGTTTGATGTCCTCAGGATGATTGATGACGTAGTTGAACACGCCGCGGCTGGGCGCGAAAACCCGGTAGACATCGCCGAATCGGGCAAAGTAGTCCTGCAATCGCGCCAGTGATTCATCGCTGCCGCCAAGATCAAAGCCTTCGGTCGGCCCCGGCGGAATGGCTATGGTGTGCATGGCGGCATTGTAACTTAGGGATTGCGCCCTACGGGGTGCTTCCCGACAATACGAGCTGTGCAAAAAAAACGCGAGAAAGGTGGACTTACCAACACCATCTATACGCAGCAAACCAGCTCCGGGCGCCGCCTGACGGCAGGGCGCCTGTGGTTATATAGAATGGGGGCGCCCATTTTTTTGGCGCTGATGCGCATGGTCTGGAGCTGGTGCCGCTCGGTGCAGGTCGTCGGCGGCGAACACATCACCGCGACCCTCGCACGCTCGCCCTCGTTCATCCCGGTGTACTGGCATCAGCATCAACTGTTCTGCGCCAAGTATTTATTCGGGCTGCGCGATGCCGGCGTGAAACTCGGTGTATTGATCAGCCCGTCGGTGGACGGCGAGTTCGGCGCCATTGTCGTGCGCAGTCTCGGCGGCGAGGTCATCCGCGGATCATCGACGCACACTGGTGCGCGCGCCTTGCGCGATTTTTATCAGGCGCTGGTGCACGAGGGCATATCGCCGGTCATCGCGCCGGATGGCCCGCGCGGACCACCGTGGAAGTTCAAGCCGGGTGCATTGCTGCTCGCGCAACTCTCGCAAAGGCCGATTGTGCCGTTGAGTTATTTCGCGACGCGCGCGTGGAAAATCAGCTGGGATCGTTTCGTGATCCCAAAAATCGGCTCGCGCATCGTGATCGCGGTAGGCGAGCCGATCTATGTCTCAAAAGGTCTGGATGCGGCTGCTTTGGAGCGGCTACAAGCCGATATGGAACAGAGGCTTACAAGGTTGTTCGAAACAGCGAGGTCGGCCGTCGCATAAATTTCGACGCTACGTTTGCCGCACTCATCCGCGCTGGAAAATTGCTGTTCCGACTCATCGGTCAGGTTTTTTGCTGAAGCCCCATTAATACAATCGCTTAGCTTGTATTCCTTACAACTTATGCGAGAATCCGATCGTATGTAAGCCCCGCATGCCCTTCAGGAACTGTGTGACGCATTCGATTTTCTCGATGGACTGAGTGGCAAACTATTGATCTACAACCGTAACTTCACCTCTGGGACTTGTGACGGCGCATGGCAATAGCTCCAAACGATCCCCGCCACCCAGACCTGACCGCCTCGGACATATTGTCCCCGCACGCGTGGCCGCGGCGCGGCGTGCGACCCAATGCCGGACTTGACGTAATTTGCACCAAGATCGCCGTCGATTTTCAAACGATGACGGCCGCCACCGCGCTCGACACCATCATCGTGAATCTGGAATTGCTGCGCGAAGCTACGCGGGCGGACGCGGCTTTTCACATCAGCCTCGACATGGAATTGGGCGTGTTCAGCGAAGCCCAGGTCGCGCGCGGCTTGCTGGCCACGGGCAATCCGGAGCAATTGCGCGGCCAGCCGCTGGATGGCATGCCGTGGCTGCGCTCGCGGCTCGCGCCATTGCGGGTGTCGGAGCTGCGCGATACCGCGGCGCCCCGCGCCGATCAGCGCGACGATGCTGCGCTCTGGAGCCATCTCGGCATCGGATCGGTGCTGATGATCGGATACTTCATCAAAGGCAAAGCCGCAGGTCTGCTCGGCATCGGCAGCGCTCGTCCCCGCGATAATTCGGACGTGCAGCTGCATTTGCTGATGAAGCTGGTGGGCAGCAGTCTCGCCACGGGACTCGAGCGTATCGAGATCCAGTGTCATTTGGAGGATTTGGAAGAGCGCAACGAACTGGCTCTGTATAGCGCCAACGATGGACTGTGGGACTTCGACACGCTCAACAATCGCGTTTACTACTCGCCGCGCTGGAAAGCGATGCTGGGTTACGATGAAAGCGATGCCGGGCAGGTACCGGACTGGCGCACACTGGTGCACTCGGACGACATGTCGCGCGTGCAGGCCGCCATTCGCGATCACGTTGCCGGCAAGACGCCGATTTTCGAGAGCTTGCATCGCATGCGCCATGCCACGGGCGAATGGCGCTGGGTGATCAGCCGTGCCAAGGCCAAGGTCGATGACAAAGGCCGGTTGCTGCGCCTGGTCGGCGTCGAGCTGGACATCACCGAACGAAAACTCTACGAAGAAGCGCTGTTTCGCGAGAAAGAGAGCGCGCAAATCACTTTGCAGAGCATCGGCGACGGGGTCATCACCTCGGATGCGAAGGGTATCATCGACTATGTGAACCCGGTGGCCGAAGCGCTGACCGGTTGGCGTCTCGAGGATAGTCAGGGTCGTGCCATCGAGGAGATCTTTCGAGCCTTCCACGAAGAGACTTGCGAGCCGCTCGAAAACCCGCTCGCGGTGGCCATTCGCCGCACCCGCTCGATCAAATCGGTGCGCCCGATGCTGCTCATCCGCCGCGATGGCAACGAAATCTACGTGGAAAGCACCGCATCGCCGATTCGCGACGGCAGTGGTGCGGTGTCCGGCGGCGTTCTGGTATTCCATGATGTCAGCGAGGCCCGCGAGCTCAACCGGCGCCTGAGCTATCACGCCAGCCATGACGTGCTCACCGGTTTGGTGAACAGGCGCGAATTCGAAAATCGCATGGAGCGCGCTCTAAAGAGCGCCAAAGCGCGCGAAACCTCGTACGCGCTCTGTGTCCTCGATCTGGATCAGTTCAAGATCGTCAACGATACCTGCGGCCACAGCGCCGGCGATGCCTTGCTGGGGCAGGTGGGCGCGCTGCTGAAATCAAAGGTCCGCTGGCGCGACACGCTGGCGCGCCTGGGCGGCGATGAGTTCGGTATTCTGCTCGAAAGCTGCTCGCTGGATGAAGCCATGCGAACCGCCGAGGCGCTGCGCGAGGCGGTGCGCAATTTCAAGTTCACCTGGGAGGAGCGCACCTTCCGCCTGGGCGCGAGCATCGGCGTCGTGCCGATATCCGCGGACAATGCCGATGTCGCGTCGGTATTGAGCGCCGCCGACAGCGCCTGCCAGGCCGCCAAGGAAGCCGGCCGCAATCGGGTCCACAGCTTCGAGGAAAACGACATCGATTTGATGCGCCGGCGGCGCGAAATGCAATGGGCGGCGCGCATCAACAATGCGCTGGAAGAGGGGCGGTTCGAGCTTTTCCGGCAGACCATCATGCCGCTGCAGAAAACCGAAGCCGGCTCGCACTATGAGCTGCTGCTGCGCATGCGCGATGAAACCGGCAAGATCGTCGGGCCGGATAATTTCATGACGGCCGCCGAACGCTACGGCATCACTCCGAGCATCGATCGCTGGGTGATCGAAAACGCGTTTCGTTGGCTGGTGTCGGAAGCGGACGAGCGCGAAAAGCTCACGATGTGCTCGATCAATTTATCGGGGCAAAGCCTCGGCGACGACAAATTCCTGCCGTACGTCATCGACCAGTTCCATCGCAGCGGCTTGGATGCGACCAAGATCTGCTTCGAAATCACCGAGACCGCGGCCATCGCGAGCTTCTCGCAGGCCAACCGGTTCATCCAGGCATTGAAGGAACTGGGTTGCAAGTTCGCGCTCGATGACTTTGGCACCGGTCTGTCATCGTTCGGTTATCTTAAGCATTTCCCGGTCGATTACCTGAAGATCGACGGCAGTTTCGTCAAGGAAATACTGCATGATCCCATCGACCGCGAAATGGTTCGATCGATCAATGAGATCGGACATCTGACCGGCAAACAGACCATCGCCGAGTTTGCCGAGAATCAGGAAATCATCAACATGCTGCAAAGCCTGGGCGTCGACTATGCTCAGGGCTATGGCGTATCGCAGCCGCAGCGCGTGCTCAAGGCCGCCAACAGCGCTTGAGCCTAGGCGGCGCCGTCGCGCCATTCGAACCGCATCGATAAATCCACGGCGCGCACATGCTTGGTGATGCTGCCGACCGATATGAAGTCGACGCCGGTGGCGGCGATCTCGCGAATCGTGGCTTTGGTGATTCCACCGGAGGCTTCGAGCTGCAGCCGTTGCTTCGCGCCGGCATTCATCGCCACCGCCTCGCGCATCGCGGGCAGCGAGAAGTTGTCGAGCAGGGCGATGTCGGCGCCTGATTCGATCGCCTGCTGCAACTGCGCGAGGTTCTCCACCTCGACTTCGATCGGCACTTTGCCGCCCTGCAGCCTTGCCGCGGCGACCGCCATCGCGATCGATCCGGCCGCCGTGATGTGATTTTCCTTGATGAGAATGCCGTCGAACAGCCCCATGCGGTGGTTGTGTCCGCCGCCGACGCGTACCGCGTACTTTTGCGCCGATCTGAGTCCCGGAATCGTCTTGCGGGTGTCAAGCAGCCGGCAGTTCGTGCCTTCGAGAAGCACGGCATAAGAATGCGCTGCGGTGGCCGTGGCGGAGAGCAGCTGCAGGAAATTGAGTGCGCAGCGCTCGCCGGTCAATAGCGCGCGCGCCGGGCCGTCGACCGCAAACAATCGCTGATTGCTTTGCACGCTGTCGCCTTCGGCCACCAGCCATTCGAAGCGCACGCGGGAATCCACTTGCCGGAAACTCGCTTCGACGTAAGGAGCGCCGCATACTATCGCCGCCTCGCGGGTAATCACGGTCGCGCGGCCGGTTTTTTCAGCCGGAATCAATGCGGCGGTTAAATCGCCGCTGCCGATGTCTTCAGCCAGGGCCGCGGCGACCTGCTGCGGCAACTCCGCAGGCGTAGGCACCGATGAGCGCACCGGGCCCGGCATCGCTTCCCACTCCCTCAGAAGGGCAGACCGTGCATCGGTCCTACCATGCACATCAACATCGGAACTGACAGCAGAAAGTTGGTGCGCGAGGCATACAACGCGACTTTGCGGGCTTTGGCCTTCTCTTCGTCGGTGGCCGGCACGATCCCCAAGATCTTTTTTTGGTTGGGCCAAATCAGTCCCCACACATTGAACAGCATGATGGTACCCAGCCACGCACCGATGCCGATGATGAGATTCGGGCGGGAAAACGGTGTGTCGAACATGCTCAAGGTAAATGCACTGACGAAGCGGCCGTGGCTTTGGGACAGCAAATAGGCTCCCAGCAACCAGGTGCCGAGTGCCGACCAGCGGAACCACAGCAAGGCGCGCGGCGCGATGTATTTATTGACGCCGGCGCCGCCCGGTCCGCCCTTATCGGCAGCCGCCGCGGCCAGGCCGGGCGTCTGTACGGCATTGAAGTAGTACAGGAGTCCAATCCAAAAAATGCCGAATATGATGTGCAGCCAGCGCGTCAGGGCGGCCAGCGTGATGCTATTGAACGTCAGGCCGCCTTCCACCAGAGCAGCAATCACGACAGCGAGCACGAATCCTATGATTAGAGGCCATTTGACGGTTGTTAACGGGTTCATGCGATTCCCCTCCATAAAGTTGTGCGTCGGACCCCAACTGCGCGGATCCTGCGTTGCGGCAACCTTGAAGAATAGGTGACTGACCTCAATAATTCAACGAGAGGGGTGCCGCCCGGGCTGTTATCGTACAATTGGCGATATGCCCGCCGGGTTGCCTCGCCCTAATCATGTGGAGAATGTCGACTATGGACGCGATTGAACGAATCAAAGCACAGCTGTCTGCCGCCCCGGTGGTGCTGTACATGAAGGGCACGCCCGACTTCCCGCAATGCGGGTTTTCCGCTCAGACGGTGGGGGCGCTGCGCGCCTGCGGGGCGCTGTTTGCGCACATCAATATATTTGAAGACCCGGAAGTGCGCGAAGCGCTGAAGGTCTACTCGAAGTGGCCCACCTTCCCACAGCTGTATGTCCAGGGCGAACTGATAGGCGGCTGCGACATCACCTTGGAGATGTACAAGAGCGGCGAATTGAAGCAGTTGCTGGCCGAGGCGGGCGCGGTCGCGGCTTAAACGTCGGCGTCCTGGCCGAGGTCCAGCGAGTCGCTCGACGGTTCCACTTCCAGCGGTCCCATCGAGGCCAGTCGCCGGCGGCTGCTCTCGAATATGCCTTGGAACTGATTACACACCGTGCAAAAAAGATCGGCGGTTCGCTCGGCGTCGTATGCGGCGGAATGCGCGGAAGAGGTGTCCCAATCCAGGCCGGCAGCCAGTGTCGCGCGCATCAGCACCGTTTGGCCAAAGGCCACGCCACCGAGAGTTGCGGTATCAAAGGTCGAGAACGGGTGGAACGGGTTGCGTTTGACCTGGGTACGCGCCACCGCCGCGTTCAGGAAATTCAAATCAAAAAATGAGTTGTGTCCTACCAGCACCGCGCGGCTGCAATCCGCGGCCCGAATGGCGGTTCGAACTTCGCGGAAGATGCGCTGCAGCGCATCTTCCTCGGCGATGGCGGGCCGCAGCGGATGATGCGGGTCGATACCGTTGACGGCCAGCGACGCAGGCTCCATGTTGGCGCCGGGAAACGGAACCACGTGGTAGCGATGAGTCTCGCCGCGCGCCAGCGTGCCGTCGCTGCGCATCTCGATCAGCACCGCAGCGATCTCCAGCAGCGCGTCGGTCTGCGAGTTAAAGCCGCCGGTCTCGACGTCGACGACCACCGGTAGAAAACCGCGGAAGCGTGTCGCGAAAGTAATCGGGGGAATCTGCGTCATGATGCGTTCGGCGAAGCCAGACGCCAAGCGACGGTCTCGCCCGCGCGATACGGCACCAGAGTGCCGCCGGCGAATTCCAACGTTGCCGGCGCCACCCACGGTTCCTTGACCAGAGTAATGGTGTCAGTGTGGCGTGGCAGCCCGTAAAAATCGGCGCCGAAATGGCTGGCAAACGCCTGCAGCCGGTCGAGTCGGCCCACGGATTCGAAGGCCTCGGCGTACAGCTCGATCGCGGCATGCGCCGTGAACATGCCCGCGCAACCGCAGGCAGTCTCCTTCGTGGCGCGCTCGTGGGGTGCGCTGTCCGTGCCCAGGAAAAAACGCAAATTGCCGCTGGTCGCCGCGCCAAGCAGCGCTTGTCGATCGCGTTCGCGCTTCAATATCGGCAGGCAATAGTAATGCGGCCTGATGCCGCCGCGGAATATAGCGTTGCGATTATGCAGCAGGTGCTGCGGCGTGATGGTGGCGGCGACGCCCGCCCTGGCGCCGGACACGAATTGGACTGCACGCTCGGTGGTGATGTGTTCCAACACCACGGACAGCTTCGTGAAGCGCTCCAGCAGCGGTGCGAGCACGGTATCGATGAAGTGAGTTTCGCGGTCGAAGACATCGACGTCCGCCTGCGGCGATTCGCCGTGCACCAACAGGCGCATGCCGATTTCCTGCATGCGCTCCAGCACCCCGTAAAGCTTCCTTATGTCCGTTACGCCCGAGTCCGAATGCGTCGTGGCGCCGGCAGGGTACAGCTTGACGCCGTGGATGAATCCGGTGTCGCGGGCGCGATCAATCTCGACGGCGCTGGTCGAATCGGTCAAGTACAGCGTCAGCAATGGCTCGAAGCGGCTGTGGGCAGGCAGCGCCGCCAGCACGCGCTGCCGATAGGCTTGGGCCAGGGCGGCAGTGGTGATCGGCGGCTTGAGATTCGGCATGACGATGGCGCGCCCGAATCGCTCGGCGGTGAAGCGCACGACATCTTTGAGCGCCGCGCCATCGCGCAAATGTACATGCCAGTCGTCGGGCCGATGAATCTGTAACCGAGTCATTGGCGCGTCGCAGTTGCAGGCGGCCAGCCGCGGCGCAGTAGATCAAGCGTGTAGCGCACGCCGAATCCCGTGATTTCCGTGGCGATGTGTGCGAGGCCGCCATGACGCGTTCCAGCCGCAAGATCGAGGTGCAGCCAGGGAATCTCGTTCGGCACGAATCGATTCAAAAAGCGTGCGGCCAGGATGTGATCACCCTTGCCGTCAGCGGCGCATTGCATCACGTCGGCGACGCTGCTCTCCAGATCCGTGTCGTAGTCGCCATCCATCGGGAAACACCAGACGCGCTCGCCGCAGCTTGCGCCTGCGGCCTCGATCAGGTCGCGGGCCGCGGGGCGGTTGGTGAAGGCGCCGCTGTAGCGCTCGGTGAGCGCATAGACGCAGGCGCCGGTCAGCGTTGCATAGTCGATGATCGCGCGCGGTTTCCTGCTCGACGCAAGGCTGAGCGCATCCGCCAGCACCATGCGGCCCTCGGCATCGGTGTGGATGACCTGAATGGTCGTGCCGTTGGCGGCGCGCACGACATCTTGCGGCTTGTAGGCGAGCGGGCCGATGCGGTTTTCGGTGATCGCCAGCCAGCAATCCACGGCCAGCGGCGAGCGCAATACGTGCAGGGCATAAAGGCTGCCCAGCGCCACGGCGCTGCCTTCCATGTCGGTGTGCATGTCCAGCATGCCCTTGTGCGCCTTCAGGTTGGTGCCCCCGGTATCGAAGCAGATGCCCTTGCCGACCAGGCTCACCGCCGCGGTTGCGGAGCCGCGCGGACGATAGGCCAGATATGCAATCCCGGCATCACGCGTGCCGTTACCGCGAGCGACCGCGAGAAACGCACCCGCGCCCAGGCGCTTCAATTGCGTCTCGCCGTAGAACTTGAAGCTTAAGCGTAATCGCTGCGCGAATTGCTGCAGCAGCCGGCGATAGGCCTTCGCATCCAGAGTGTTCGGCGGCAGTGCGGTAAGCCAGCGCGCCAGATTGTTGCCGGCCGCGCTCGCCAATGTCAGATCGAGGTCGGGAAGCTTGCCGCGGTGTGCAAGGTCGATGCGGGCGAGAGGCGCGCGTTTTTTCGGCTTGCTCTTGAACGACGCGAAGCGAAACGCGGCCGCTTGCAGTGCGGCGATGGCGGCAGCGCCGGCCGCGTCGGCGGGCGCCGCGGCGCAGCCCTGATGCCAAACCAGCACGGTTTGCGGATCGCCGTCGAGCACCGTACGCGCGAGTTTGCCTGCGGCTTGCAGGCGTTCGAATGTACTTGCGCTGTCGGCCAGGCACGCGACGTTCAACAACGTCTGCGCTTCGGCTCCGACTCGCAGCTGGAATGTGTCGCCGGCCTTGCGCACTTTGCGCGCAAATAGCGCGCGCAGCAGCGTACCGTGCGGCAGCGCCTGCCAGTCCGCGGCCGTTGGGGCGAGCGGCAAAAACAGCAAGGCGCTCGCGTAGCGCGCCAGAACCGAGGGGGTAATGCGCGCGCGGATCCGGCGCACCGGCACGAGGAGTTGGTCGAAGGGCAAGCGAGTCGGCATAGCGTAAAACCGCAAAGGTATCGCGATCTAATCCCTTGCTTGACCGTGAAAAACCAAACCCCGAAGATAGCCTTAGGGCAAACTCAGTGGCAGTCAGCGCAGCGGCGCTGTAACGTGCCTGCCATCTTATCAGGACACGTGGGTGTGTGCATTCTATGACGCAACAATCGCCGTTCGAAGATATCGATCCCGTCGAAACCCAAGAGTGGCTGGAGTCCATCGATTCGGTGTTGCGTGCACAGGGACCGGAGCGCGCGCATTTTCTGTTGGAAAAATTGGTGGACTTCACGCGGCGATCCGGCGCGTACCTGCCCTTCAAACCAAACACCGCGTACCTCAATACCATTTCCAAAGCGCAGCAGCCTGATTATCCCGGCGACCGATCGCTGGAGCGGCGCAACGAGGCGTTCATACGCTGGAACGCGCTCGCCATGGTCGTGCACGCCAACCGCTCGAATGCGGAATACGGCGGCCACATCGCGACCTACGCATCGGCGGCCACGTTGTACGAGGTGGGATTCAATCATTTTTGGCGCGCGCGCAGCGCGACACATCCCGGCGACATGATCTATATGCAGGGGCACTCGAGCCCCGGCATCTATGCGCGCGCCTATCTCGAAGGCCGCTTGGACGAGGGCCAGCTGCAGCGTTTTCGACAAGAGGTGCGCGGCGGAGGCTTATCCTCCTATCCACACCCGTGGTTGATGCCCGATTTCTGGCAGTACCCGACGGTGTCGATGGGGTTGGGTCCGATGATGGCGATATTTCAAGCGCGATTCGTGCGCTATCTGGAGCATCGCGGCATCGTGCCAGCGTCCGACCGCAAGGTATGGGCGTTCCTGGGCGACGGCGAAATGGACGAGCCGGAGTCGATGGGCGCGCTTACCATGCCGGTGCGCGAGAAGCTCGACAATCTCATTTTTGTGATCAATTGCAACCTGCAGCGCCTCGACGGTCCGGTGCGCGGCAACGGCAAGATCATTCAAGAACTCGAAGCGGCATTCCTCGGCGCCGGCTGGAACGTCATCAAGGTGCTGTGGGGCTCGCGCTGGGACCCATTGCTCGCGCGCGATCACCAGGGACTGCTCAAGCGTCTGATGGAAGAATGCGTGGACGGCGAATATCAGAACTTCAAATCCAAGGGCGGCGCCTATACGCGCGAGCATTTCTTCGGCAAGTACCCGGAGCTGAAGGAAATGGTCGCCAATATGTCGGATGAGGAGATCTGGCACTTGAACCGCGGCGGTCATGATGCCCACAAGGTCTACGCCGCGTACGCATCAGCCGTGGCGAACGAGGGCGCGCCCACCGTGATCTTGGCGAAAACGGTCAAGGGCTTCGGCATGGGCAAGGCTGGCGAAGGCCTCATGTCCACGCATCAACAGAAGAAACTCAGCGACGATGCGCTCAAGGAAGTGCGTGACCGCTTCAATATTCCGATCAGCGACGAAGAAATCGCCGGCCTGACCTTCAGCAAGCCCGCCGAGGATAGCGAAGAGATGCGCTACCTGCACGCGCGCCGCTCTGCGCTTGGCGGCTATTTGCCGGCGCGCAGCTCAGTGGCCGCGCCCTTGGTGGTGCCGCCGCTCGAGGCATTCAACGCACTGCTCGAGGGCACCGGTGAGCGCGAAATTTCCACCACCATGGCGTTGGTGCGAATGCTGACCATCCTGGTCAAGGACAAGAACATCGGCCAGCACATCGTGCCGATCATCCCCGACGAGGCGCGAACCTTCGGCATGGAGGGAATGTTCAGGCAGATCGGGATCTATTCCTCGGTGGGCCAGCTGTACACGCCGCAGGACGCCGACCAGCTCATGTTTTATCGCGAGGACAAACAGGGCCA
>DATMKO010000098.1:0-5378 GCA_035571175.1 Steroidobacteraceae bacterium
CGCCTTTCGCTTTCGCGGTGTGAGTGGCGATCAGGTCCATCAACGGCGGCGACAGACAATCGTAAGGCTCGAGTTTCAGTTCCTTGAGACGCGCGCGTATCGCGCCCATCTGGTCCGGCTTGGTTCCCGACTCGATGACGGAGCTCACAAATGCGGCAAATTCCGGTGCGGCCCAGCCGCCGGCGTCGAGCAGCTCGGGATGAACGAAATCAAAGCCGTAGATCGGATGATTCTTGTTCTCGATGCGACCGTACATGTGCACGCCGCAACCGCTGCAGGCGTGGCGTTGAATTGGCGCACTCGCATCGACAATTTTCAATTTTTGCGCATTTGCGGTGACGCTCAAGTTATCGCGCGGCACCACCGCGACCAGCGAGAATGTCGCGCCGCGCGGCTTCCAGCATTTGGTGCAGCCGCAGACGTGATTGAAGGCGACATTGCCCTTGATGGCCACGGTCACCGGCGCCTGCGCGCATTTGCATTTGAGGGTACCGCCATTGAATTTTGCAGTGCCGGCCTTGACGCCGCTATCGACGGCCGGATGAATCGCTACGGTCATGATTGTTTGTCCTTTTCCGGGGTTGCGAAACCGCCGAATTATACCCCTTCAAAAAAAACCGATCGAATATCGGGCAATTGCGCGGGCGTGGCGGCCGATGTCATGTCTGGGTATACTGGCGGCTTCCCCTGTCAGCCGCTTGCCGTGAGCGTACTCAACTCCTTCCATCCCGCAGTCGCCGCGTGGTTTTCGCGCACCTTCGATGCACCCACCGACGCGCAGGTTGCGGCCTGGCCGGCGCTTTTTGCCGGCCGCCACGTGCTGGTGGCGGCTCCGACCGGTTCGGGAAAAACCTTTGCCGCGTTTCTCGCCGCCATCGATCAGCTGATCAAGGAAGGATTGCAGGGGCCGTTGCCGGATGAGACGCGCGTCGTGTATGTGTCGCCGCTGAAGGCTTTGTCGAATGACATACAGCGCAATCTGCAGGCGCCGCTCGCTGGAATTCGCCAAGAACTGGCCGCGTTGAATCTGCCGGATGTCGAGATTCGCGCCACGGTGCGCACCGGCGACACGACGCAGGCCGAGCGTGCGGGCATGCGGCGCAGAGCGCCGCACATCGTCGTCACCACGCCTGAATCGCTGTACATCCTGCTCGGCTCGAATTCCGGCCGGGACATGCTTGCGACCTGCCGTACCGTCATCATCGACGAAATTCACGCGGTTGCCGGCAACAAGCGCGGCGCCCACCTGGCGCTCTCCATCGAGCGATTGCAGGCATTGTCGCGCGCTTCCTTGACGCGCGTCGGATTGTCGGCGACGCAGCAACCAATCGCAGAAGTCGCGCGGTTTCTGACCGGCGCACGCGAGGTGAACTGTACCATCGTCGACAGCGGCCACATTCGCTCCCGCGACCTGGGGCTGGAGATACCGCCGGCGCCGCTCGAGGCAGTCATGTCGGGCGAGGTGTGGAACTCGGTTTATGATCGGTTGGCCGGGCTTATTCTCGAGCACCGCACCACGCTGGTGTTCGTCAACACGCGAAGAATGGTTGAGCGCATCGCGCGGCATTTGTCGCAGCGCCTGGGCGAAGAGCACGTCGCCGCGCACCACGGCAGCCTCTCCAAGGAGCGGCGCCTGCACGCAGAGCAGCGTTTGAAGCGCGGCGAACTCAAGGTTTTGGTGGCCACGGCATCGCTGGAGCTCGGCATCGACATCGGCGACGTGGATCTCGTCTGCCAGCTGGGCTCAACCCGCTCGATCAACGCATTTCTGCAGCGCGTGGGCCGCGCCGGGCATTCGGTGGGCGGCACATCCAAGGGCAGGCTGTTTCCGCTGTCACGCGACGAGCTGGTGGAGTGTGCCGCATTGCTGGACGCGGTGCGCCGCGGCGAATTGGACCGCTTGAACATCCCGGAAAACGCCCTCGATGTGCTGGCTCAACAGATAACCGCCGAGGTCGCGGCGCGCGAATGGCCCGAGGAACAACTGTTCGAGCTCGTGCGCGCGGCCTATCCCTATCGCAACCTGCGGCGCGAAGAATTCGGCGAATGCGTGAGCATGCTGGCGGAAGGGTTCAGCACACGCCGCGGCCGCCGCGGCGCTTTGCTGCATCATGATGCGATCAACAAGATGCTGCGGCCGCGCAAGGGCGCGCGGCTGACGGCGATCACCTCCGGCGGCGCCATTCCAGACAACGCGGACTATCGCGTGATGCTCGAACCGGATGCTATTTCGGTCGGCACAGTCAACGAGGATTTTGCGGTCGAAAGCCTGCAGGGCGATATTTTCCAGCTGGGCAACACCTCATACCGCATTTTGCGCGTCGAGCGCGGCACAGTGAGGGTGGAGGACGCGCACGGCCAGCCGCCCTCGATTCCATTCTGGCTGGGCGAGGCACCGGGCCGCAGCCGGGAATTGTCGTGGGCGGTCTCGAGGCTGCGAGCGGAGATCGAGCGGCGGCTGCTGAGCGAACAGCGGCCGGACGGCGAACCGGCAGCGGCCACGCGGTACCTGCGCGAAACCCTCGGGCTCGACGCGGCCAGTGCGGCGCAGATCGTGCAATACTTAAGTGCCGGCCGTGCCGCGCTCGGCTGCCTGCCGACCTTCGACACCGTGATCTTCGAGCGCTTCTTCGATGAATCCGGTGGCATGCAGCTGATCATTCACTCGCCGTTCGGCAGCCGCGTGAACCGCGCATGGGGTTTGTCCCTGCGCAAGAGATTCTGCCGCACCTTCAACTTCGAACTGCAGGCCGCCGCGACCGAAGATCACATCGTTCTCTCGCTGACCCATGCGCATAGTTTCGAACTGGCGGAAGCGGCGCGCTACCTGAATTCCAATACGGTTCGCCAAGTGCTGGTGCAGGCTCTGTGCGCGGCGCCGATGTTCGAAGTTCGCTGGCGCTGGGATGCGGGAATCGCACTTGCGCTGCCAAGATTTCGCGGCGGCAAAAAAGTTCCTCCGCAGATTGCCAGAATGAATGCCGAGGATTTGCTGGCGTCGGTGTTCCCCGACCAGGTTGCCTGCGCGGAAAATCTGCCAGGCGAGATCGAAATACCGGATCATCCCCTGGTCAGGCAAACCATTCGCGATTGCCTCGAAGACGCGATGGATATCGACGCGTTCGAAGCGCTGCTGCGCAGGCTCGAAAGCGGGGAAATCCGCGTCGTCGCCCGCGATCTAACCGAACCCTCGCCGTTGGCGCTCGAGGCTCTGAGCGCCCGTCCGTACGCCTATTTGGATGATGCGCCGCTCGAGGAGCGGCGTACTCAAGCCGTCATGAGCCGCCGTTGGCTGGATCCGGCCGATGCCGCCGATATCGGCAAACTCGACAGCCAAGCCATCGAGCGGGTTCGCGCGGAAGCGTGGCCGGATGCCGCCACGGCCGACGAACTGCACGATGCGCTGCTGTGGCTGACCTACCTCACCGACGCGGAACGCAGCAGCAATCCGGCGTGGCCGCAATTGATGGACGATCTTGCCAAGCAAGGCCGGGTATGCCGGGTGTCCGCCGAAGACCGCCCGACGCTGTGGGTGGCGGCGGAAAGACTAGCCCTGTTCCAACCCGAGCTTGCGCTGGTGGACATCGTTCGCGGCCGGCTCGAAGGGCTGGGGCCTGTCAGCATCACGCAGCTGGCCGAATCGCTGGCGGTGGCCGCTTCGCAAATCCAGAGCGCCCTGCTTGCCCTCGAGGCGGAAGGCGTCGCCATGCGCGGCCGATTCACGCCCGACGCCGCGCAGGAACAGTGGTGCGAGCGAAGATTGCTGGCCCGCATTCATCGCTACACCGTCAAACGCCTGCGCGCTGAAATCGAGCCGGTTCAGGCTCGGGACTTCCTGCGCTTTCTTGGCGAATGGCAGAGGGTGCTGCCGGGTGCGCGGATGCAGGGGTCCGATGCGCTGGCGGCGGTGCTCGCGCAGCTCGAGGGCTTCGAAGCACCGGCCGGCGCCTGGGAGACCGAAATCATCCCAGCGCGTATCACCGAGTACGAGCCGCAATGGCTGGACGAGCATTGCCGCGCGGGACGATTCATCTGGACGAGATTGGCGATGCGGAGTCCCGCACGTGGCGATGACAGTGTGAACCGCGGCAGCTCCCCGGTGCGCTCCACTCCCATCGTGCTGCTGGCAAGGCGCAACGTGGCGAACTGGTCGGCCATGGTCGATCAAACGGATCCTGCCGATCTGACCTCGAAGGCACAGGCCGTGGCTGATTTCATGCGCGCCCACGGCGCATCGTTCTTCGAGGAGATTGCGGACAACGTCGGCATGCTGCCGGCGGAGGTCGAGGAAGCGCTTGCCGAACTCGTGGCCGGAGGTTTGGTGAATTCCGACAGCTTTGCGGGACTGCGCGTGCTGCTGATGCCGAGCGGCCGGCGCGGCAGGCCGACCTCGTATTCCGGGCGCCACAAGCGCCGCTTGGCGTTGTATGGAATGGCCGATGCCGGGCGCTGGGCGTTCGTGCGCCGGTCCCTCCATCAGACCGTGGAGCGCAAGGATGAAGCGGTCGAACAAATCGTGCGCACGCTGCTACGCCGCTGGGGTGTGATTTTTTGGAAAATTCTCACGCGCGAGGCGGCCTGGCTGCCGCCTTGGCGCGATATTTTGAGCTGCTGCCGCAGATTGGAAGCTCGCGGAGAGATTCGCGGCGGGCGCTTCGTCGCGGGATTTTCCGGCGAGCAATATGCCACGCCTGAAGCGGTCGGGTTACTGCGCGACGTGCGCCGCAAACCGCCGGCGCAGCAATACCTGTCGCTGTCCGCGGCCGATCCCCTCAATTTGATCGGTATCCTGACCCCGGGACCCCGGTTGGCTGCGCTCGAGCGCAACCGACTGCTGTACCGCGACGGCACGCCGGTGGCCATTCTTGCGGCCGGCGAAATTCATTTCATCATGCAGGATCTTGAGCCGAAACAGCAGTGGGAGGCGCAAACCGCGCTGCTGCGCCGCCACGCGCCCAGTGCGCTGGACGACATGGAGCTGCCGGCGACTTGAGCGGCTACTTCAGCGTGTTCATCGAGGCATCCCAGCCGCCGCCCAGCGCCTCGATCAGCGCTACGCTGGCTTGCAGGCGGCTGGACAACACCGTCAGTGCGGTTTCTTCTGCGCTCAAGCGCGTGGTCTGTGCGGTGATCACGCTGCTGTAGGGTACCGTGCCGGCCTTGTACTGATTGAGCGTCAGGGCCTCGGCTTCGCGGGCCGCTTTCACCGTTGCGTCCTCGATGGCTGATTGCTGCTCCAGCACGCGCAGCGTGACGATGTCGTCCTCGACTTGTTGGAAGCCCGCCAACACGGTCTGCCGATAGCTGGCCACAGTCCCGTCGTAGGCGGCACGCGCCTGCCGCACCTGCGCGCGGCGCAGTCCGCCGTCGAACAGGGT
>DATMKO010000099.1:0-5992 GCA_035571175.1 Steroidobacteraceae bacterium
CCGAAATTGCCAAAACGCTGGTCGATCCCACGGCCTACGGCGGCGATCGCATTCACCAGACTTATCGCTGGCTGCGGGCCAACAACCCACTGGGATTTGCCGAGACCGAAGGGTTCGATCCGTTCTGGGTGGTCACCCGCCACGCGGATGTTCTCGAGATCAGCCGTCAGGATGCGCTGTTCCACAACGGCGATCGGCCGGCGACGCTGACCACACAGGCCGACGATGCGCGCGTGCGCCAGATCACCGGCGGCAGTCCGCATCTGGTGCGCTCGCTGGTGCAAATGGATGATCCGGGCCATGCAAAGTATCGCGCGCTGACGGCAAGCTGGTTCGCGCCAGGCAATGTCCGCAAACTGGAAAGCCAGATCCGCGCGATCGCGCGTGCGGCCGTCGCGCGCCTCGCGACACTCGGCGGACGCTGCGACTTCGGCGCCGATTTCGCATTCGGCTACCCGCTGCGCGTGATCATGAGCATCCTCGGCGTACCCGAACAGGATGAACCGCGCATGCTGATGCTCACGCAGAAATTATTTGGCGCGGCCGACCCGGATGGCGCGCGTGCGGCGGCCGTGCTGACCGCGGAGCAATTCTCGAAAATCATCGAGCCCGCGGTCGCCGATTTCACCGCCTACTTTGCCGGTATCAGCGCCGATCGACGCCTGCATCCGCGTGACGATTTGGCGACGGTGATCGCCAATGCCCAGGTCGATGGCAAACCGATTGCGGATATCGACTCGACCGGTTACTACATCATTGTCGCCACAGCCGGTCACGACACTACCTCTTCTTCAACGATCGGCGGTCTGCAGGCCCTGGCACAGGATCCCGCCCTATTGGGCAGGGTGGCGTCGGATCCGGCGCTGATTCCCGGCCTTGTAGAAGAATCGATCCGCTGGACGACGCCGGTGAAAACCTTCATGCGGTCGGCGACCGCGGATACCAGGCTCGGCGGGCGCAACATCGCCAGGAACGACTGGCTGATGCTGTGCTACGCGTCCGCCAATCGCGATGAAACGGTGTTCGATGAGCCGTTTAAGTTTCGGCCCGAACGCAAGCCCGCGCGCCATATTTCGTTCGGTTCCGGCGCGCATTTTTGCCTGGGCCAGCATCTCGCCAAATTGGAGATGCGAATCCTGTTCGAGGAACTGCTGCCGCGAATCAAATCGCTGCAGCTCGACGGCGAGCCGCTGCAGTCGCAGTCATGGTTCGTGAACGGTCCGAAGGTGCTGCCGATACGCTACGAAATGGTGTGAAAACCTGCCGCGCAGGCTGGTGCCCGGGGGATTGCCCTATTCAACGTTTTCGTAGTACGGCATCACCACCTTGTCCGACTCGGCGCTCATCGCAGTGGCTTTCTCCGGCGTCTTGCCGGCCGGCGGCAGCGCCACACCCACCATCCGTGCCGTGACCGGATTGATGATGTCGCCGTCGATGCGCACGTTGACGCAGGAGGGGCGGCCGCTTGCAAGGGCCGCCTGAACCGCCGGGCCGATTTCCTCCAGCTTGGCAGCGCGCGCGCCAAAACCGCCGAAAGCCGCGGCGACTTTTTCGTAGTCCGTGTCTCGCAAGGTTACGATGGCGCGCTTGTCCTTGCCGTAGATCAGGTCCTGGCCGTTCTGCGACATACCCCAGCAGGCATTGTTGAAAACAACGGTGAGCACGTTGAGCCCATGGCGCATCATGGTGTCGAATTCCGAAATGTGAAAGCCGACGGCGCCATCACCCGCGAATAGAATCACCGGCCGATCCGGAAATGCTCGCGCCGCGCCGATGGCGAAGCCCTGGCCAACCCCGAGCGCCCCAAGATAGCCGGTAGTGTGAAACGATCCGGTGCCGCGCGGTCGAATGTGGTCGCGAATCCAGATTGAGGATTCGCCGCCGTCGCATACGATCACGGCGTTCTCAGGAATCGCCGCTGCCAGGGCCCTTGCCGCGTGGAAGGGGTGAAGCACTCCTTGCGCATTGTAGAGCGGCGTCGAACTCATTTGCTGGTTCGGAATCTCCCGCGCCAATTTCAACTTCGCGGCCCAGCTGCGTCGATCGGGCCAGCGTCGTTGCCGGCCGGCAAGCGTCATTTCCAATAGCGCAGTACGGCAATCTGCCGTTACCGCCAGGTCGATCGGACCGCCGCGTCCGGGTTCGGCGCCATCAATGTCGATTTGCACGACTTTTGCGGCAGGAGCAATCAGACCGTAGCGCCCGCCCGTGAACAGCCCGATGCGCACGCCCAGCAGCAGCACCACGTCCGCGGGTGCACCCATCGCGGCGGCCACCGGCACGCTCATGGAACTGCCGCCGTAAAATTCGCTTTCCTGCGGCATCAGCCCCTCGGCTCTCGTGCCGGTCACGACCGGAACATGGGCCAGTTCCGCGAATGCCGACAATGCCTCTGCACATCTCGAGAGAGTGGCGCCGCCGCCCGCAATAATCACGGGCCGCTCCGCCCCTTGCAAGAGATCGAGCAGCGCGGCGATTTGCGCGGAACTCGGCGCCGCGCCGGCGTTGCCGCCAAAATTGTCCAATTTCTCGGCCCGTTCGGGCGCCTTGACGGGCGTGAACATCACCTCAATGGGTATCTCCAGCAGCACCGGACCCGGCGCGCCGCTCATCGCGCGGCGAATGGCCTGTTCGACGACTTCCGGCACACGCGCGCCGTTGGCGATCCGATACGCCCACTTGGTCACCTGAGAGGCGGCGGCGATCTGGTCGATGCCGCCCTGCAAGGTGTTGAGGTCGGCTTCACGCGACGAGGGCGCGCCGACGACAAAGAGTACCGGCATGCGATCAACAAACGCATTCGCCATGGCCGTAAATGCGTTGGCAAAACCAGGTCCGGCCGTGACCACCGCGACGCCAATCTTGCCGGTGGCCCGGGCATAGCTTTCCGCGGCGTGGCCGGCGGAAGCTTCGTGGCGCGTGTCCGTCAATCGAATGCCATGGTCCTTGCACGCGATGAGGAATGAATCGAGATGTCCACCGTGCAGCGAAAACACTTCGGTAACGCCCGCCGCCTGCAATGTCTTCGCCAGCAGTCCGCCGCCCGTTAAGTTGGTCACTGTGCTCTCCCAGGATGACTCGGTTAAACCATGTAATTGTATTCGCGTTGGCTGGCCACGATCCAATCTGTGTCAGAATGGAATCAGTGAGCACCGGCACGCCGCCCAAGCCCTTCGCAATGATCCGCGAGTTCCATTTAGCGGATTGGTTTACTCTTGGCAACGCCGTTTGCGGGACGGCATCTTTGTTCGCGACGATAACGTACGTTCAAACAGACGTCGTTGCGCATGTTTATTTCGCGTGCGCGCTCATCTTCTTTGCCTTGGTATTCGACGTACTCGACGGCCGAATCGCCAGATGGCGGCAGAAGGCATCAGCCATGGGCCGGGAGCTCGATTCGCTCGCCGACGTCATATCGTTCGGAGTCGCTCCCGCAATGATCGGCTACGGTCTGGGCATGCAAGGCCTATATGATCGAATCGTCCTGGTATTCTTCGTCGCCTGTGGAGTCTCGCGCCTCGCTCGATACAACATCACCGCCGATGCGCTCTCAGCCGGCAGCGGAAAAGTGAAATACTTCGAAGGCACTCCCATACCGACGTCCTTCGTCCTGGTTTGCGTGCTGTGTTTCGCAGCCGTTATTGGCGCAATAGGCGAGCACCTGTGGTTTGGTAAGTTAAGCTTTTCAGGACACTCATTTCACCCGTTGACACTGTTATTCGGCCTGTCGGGTTCATTGATGATCAGCCGCATTCACATTCCAAAGTTATGATGCGATGCGTCAGCGCGGCGCTGAATCGGCCCACAACAGTTGCAGTTGCGGCGTGCAACGATTGTCCGCGGTGTAGCAGGGAACCTGGGATGGCCTTGGCGCCAATGGACCGTACATCAGAGCGGCCGGATCCAAACTGACCGACGGCGGAACCCACCGCCCAAAGTTGGGTTGGGAAAGCTGCGAGGCGTAATCGGTACTCGCGCACGCCGCCAGCGCCATTGAAAAGACAAGGGCCGAAATTAATTTGGCATTTCTGAGCAGCTTCATGTCGAACCACCGTGTGTACGCCAATGAGTCCCCGTCAAATAACACGACCGAGGGATTAAATCAAAGTTCCATCACCCGGCTCGATCGCTGAAAACTGGTTGCTTACACGATCCATGAGGCGCTCGGCATCGGCGTCCGCCAGCAGCAAGTCACGGTTGGCGCCTCGAAGAAATCCTTCGTCGACGGCTTTGTCCGCCATCTTCAGCAACTCATCGTAATAGCCATTCACATTGAGTATCGCGCACGCTTTGCGATGTATCCTAAGCTGCGACCAGGTCAGCATCTCGAACAATTCCTCCCATGTGCCGAATCCGCCGGGCAAAGCCATGAAGGCATCGGACAGCTCTGCCATGAGAAATTTGCGTTCATGCATGGACCTGACCACGCGCAGCTCCGTCAATCCGGCGTGCGCCACCTCCTTATCCACGAGAGACTGCGGGATTACTCCAATGACGCGTCCTCCCGACTCCAAGCAGGCGTTGGCCAAGGTACCCATCAGACCCACATTTCCCCCGCCGTACACCAGCTCGATGCCGCGCAGTGCAAGCAGCCGCCCGACGTGTTGCACGGCCTGCTCATAAACTAAACGCTTGCCCGAACTCGAGCCGCAAAAAATGCATATGCGACGCAGCATCTGGCGATTGTAGAATAAGTTAGACTGGTCACGCAGAACCGCATATGGAAGTCCGGACATCCGCATGAGAGTGTTCCCTGCGCTTGTTCTCCTTGATCTGGGTTTGTGCGCGTGCGCATCCACGTATGTCGCACCCCCGGATCCGATTCCCGTCATCGGCAACGAGATCATCGGGATCAGCGGCGCCTGCGCCGATGTGCAAGACGGCCTCACCGCCGATGGCACGCCGATAGTCCTGTTTCAGTGCGTGGGCAGCCCTAACCAGGAATGGTTCGTTGGCAACGGCCGGATCGCCGACAACGTGGGCAGCTGCGTTGATGTGCTTGGTGGTGCCGCATTGGACGGCGCCCCCATCATTCTCGTCACCTGTAACGGAACTCCAAGTCAGCATTGGCGCATTTCGAAAGATCGGATCATTGGTGCCGGCGGCAAATGCCTCGACACGTTGGCAGGAGGCGCGGCAAATCTGACGCCGCTGATTCTTTCGAGTTGTAAGGACATCCCCAGTCAGACATGGACCCTGCAGTGGTCCCGAGCCGCCAACGGATCGGCCAGTCAATAGATTACACGACCGATTTTGTCGGCCGACCGCAACTTGCGGATCTGCCTGAAGAATTTGCCGATGCGAAGATCTCCTCGACACGAGGTTGACCCGCTCTGCAAGATTTTCAACGGTGTCGTCGGCCAGGAACTATTTGCCGCTCTGGTGGCCGCACTGTGATCCGGTTCATCGTTTCCGGCCTATCACGCGTGCATAATTTTTCCATGAGTCAAGGTCCAGAAGACGACCTCCTACCATGGGTTGTTGGCGGCGTTCTGCTGATCGCAATGACGATCGCAGTGGCTGCGGTTGCCGGCTCAGGGGGCGAGCAGGCCGTTCCCGTTCCTGCAACGGCACAGACGTTGGATCTACCTACGAAGGAATGAGCCCTAGCGGATTCGCGTCCAGCGCAGGTCCTCATTGTTGCGGCGGTCAATCAACACGCTGACGCGGCCGGCATCGTTGCGCTGAAACAAGTACCGTCCCTCGATCCCGGACCGGAAAAATAAATCCGCGGACTCGGCATGCAGTTCGGCAGGCTGACCGTTGCCACGCTGCACATACAGTCTTCCGTCCCGCAGCGTAATCGTCTTGGTGTTGCCCGGAGTCAACTCATACGTGCCCACATAGTCTTCAAGTAATGACTCTGGGACCGTGCCGACAGCCGGGTCTTCGTAGTAGCGAAGAGTCTGACTGGCGATCATCTGCCAGCGCGCATGGCGGTACGCCCAGGTATCGGTCATGTGATAGCGGGCATGCACTTCCTGCCCAAAGA
>DATMKO010000100.1:0-5808 GCA_035571175.1 Steroidobacteraceae bacterium
CACTACCAGATCTATACCAACGACAATGCCCGCGATGCGGGGCCGTATCGCAGCCTGATCATCGCCAATCGCAATGGCGCCACGGTACGGCTCGGCGATGTGGCAACGGTGCTGGACATGCAGGACGGTGCGACGGAGAACATCCGCACCTATGGGCTGTACAACGGCAGACCGGCGGTTTTCGTGACGGTGTATCAGCAGCCCGGTGCCAACATCATTGAAATGATCGACGCCGTGAAGGCCGAATTGCCGGTGCTCAAGACTGAAATCGATCCGAAGATCGATCTGGTGGTCAATTTCGACCGCTCGGTGACGATCCGCGCCTCGCTGCGGCAGGTGGAACAGACGCTGATGCTGGCCGTGGCAATGGTCATCCTGGTGGTTTATATATTCTTGAATAGTCATCGCGCCGCGTTGATCCCGGCGCTGGTGGTGCCGGTATCGCTGATCGGCACCTTCGGCGCGATGTATCTGCTGGGTTACACCTTGGACAATTTCTCTTTGATGGCGCTCACCGTGGCGACCGGCTTCGTCGTCGACGATGCCATCGTGGTCATGGAAAACACCACCCGGCATATCGAGGCGGGAATGACGCGCACGCGGGCCGCATTTCTCGGCGCTCAAGAAGTCGGCTTTACCGTGGTGTCCATGAGTTTATCGCTGGTCGCGGTATTCATTCCCTTCATGTTCGCCGGCGGCATCGTCGGCCGGATCTTCCGCGAGTTCACCGTCACGTTGTCGGTGTCAATCTTGATTTCCCTGGTCATCTCGTTGACCACCACGCCGATGATGTGCTCACTGCTCCTGCAAAATGAGCGCGACCGCAAGCCGTCGCGATTCGGGCAGGCTTTCGAGCGCGGTTTTAGCCAATTGCGGCAAAACTATGCAACCACTCTCGACTGGGCCCTGCATCATCCGCGCATCATGGTGCTGATGCTGTGCGCGACCATCGGCCTGAATATCTATCTGTACATCGTGATTCCGAAGGGATTCTTCCCGCAGCAGGACACCGGTCAATTGCAGGGCGGCATTCGCGGCGACGCGGCAAGTTCCTTTCAGTTCATGAAGGCCAAGCTGCAGGAGGTTGCGAAGGTCATTCAGGCGGATCCGGCGGTGAGCACCGTGACGGGTTCCGTGGGCGCCGGCGGCTTCGGGCCGGGCGGCGGCGGCGGCGCCAGCGCCAATGTCACGATTGCACTCAAACCGCTCAAGGAGCGGCGCATTTCCGCCGATCAGATCATCGCCCGCTTGCGGCCGCAGCTGGCGCGAATCACGGGGGTGTCGACCTTTCTGCAGGCCGTCCAGGACATCCGCGGCGGCGGCGGGCGATCGGCCAACTCGCAGTACCAGTACACATTGCTGGGAGATGATTTGACCGAACTGCGCACCTGGTCGCAGAAACTGCGCACCGCCATGCAAGACATACCGGAGATCACCGATGTCGACACCGACCTGCAGCCCGGCGGGCTGGAAACCGACCTCATCGTGGATCGGGACAGCGCCTCGCGTCTCGGGCTTTCGGAGATCCAAATCGACAATGCGCTGGGCGACGCCTTTGCGCAGGCGCAGGTATCCAACATTTTGAATCCATTCAGTCCGCAGCAATATCATGTGGTCATGGAGGTGGCGCCGGAGTATTGGCAGCACCCGGAAATACTCAACGAACTGTATGTGAGCACTTCCGGCGATGCCGCGTCGGGCACGCAGCTCACGCAACCGGTCGCGGGCACGACCATCCTGAGGTCTGCGAGCGCGGCATCCAGCACCTCCATTGCACAGGACACTGCGCGAAATCTGGCGGCGAATTCTCTGGCGAACTCCGGGCGCGGCGGCACCTCCACGGGCTCAGCCGTCAGCGTCGCCTCTGAAACCGTCGTGCCTTTCTCGGCATTCAGTCACTTCACCACCGGTACCACGCCGGTAAGTGTCAATCACACGGGAACCTCCGTTTCGACCTCGATTGCATTCAATCTGGATGAGGGTGTATCGATCGGCACGGCGCTCAAGGCCATCGAGAAAAAAATGATCGAGATCCACATGCCGGTGGGAATCCGCGGCGGCACCTACGGAACGGCCGCGCTATTCCAGCAAAGCAGCAGCAATACGCCTTTGATGCTGTTGGCGGCGCTGGTCGCGATCTACGTGGTGCTGGGTGTGCTGTACGAGAGCTACAGCCAGCCGCTGACCATTCTTTCGACGCTGCCGTCCGCCGGAATCGGCGCGCTACTGGCGCTGCTGGCAACCGGCACGGAGTTCAGCCTCATCGCGTTTCTGGGAATTCTATTGTTGATCGGCATCGTCAAGAAAAACGCCATCATGATGGTGGACTTCGCGCTCGAGGCCGAGAGAACCCTGGGGATGGATCCACGGCAGGCCATCGCCCACGCCTGCTCGCTGCGCTTCCGGCCGATCATGATGACCACCTGCGCCGCGATTGCCGGCGCGCTGCCGCTGGCCATTGCCTCCGGCGACGGCACCGAGATGCGCAGACCCTTGGGAATTGCCATCGTGGGCGGACTCATTGTCAGTCAGCTTTTGACCATTTACACCACGCCGGTGGTCTATTTATATGTGCACCGCTACTGGAAGCACCTCAAGCAAGGCAGGTACGCGCCTCCCGCGCCACGCACCTTGAGTCCCGGCCCGAATCTCGACCCTCTGGGAGCAGGGACATGATGAGGCTTGCTGTCCGGGTTGCGTGTGTGGCCGCCGCCGGCGCACTGGCGGCGTCGTGCGCCGTCGGTCCCGACTATCATCGTCCGGCGTTCGATACCGTGCCGGATTACAAGGAAACCGGCGATTGGAAGCAGAGCGAGCCCAATGATGCGCTGTCGCGCGGACCCTGGTGGAAGATTTTCAATGACGATGAACTCGATCAGCTCGAAGCGCAGATCGACATTACGAACCAAAATGTCAAAGCGGCCGAGGCGGCTTTCGAGCAGGCGCGGGCGCTGGTCTCACAGGCACGCGCCGGTTTTTGGCCCACCATCGCCGCGACTTTTTCGGCGCAGCGCGGACAGGCCGGCGTGCCGGCAGCCACCAACAACGGCCTGCCGCTGCCGGCCAGTTCGCTGAGCGGCCCGAGAACCACTTACCAGGCCGGGGCTTCCGGAAACTGGGATCTCGACATCTGGGGTCAGATCCGCCGCACGGTGGAGAGCGACAAAGCGTCGGCCGAATCGAGTTCAGCGGCGCTCGCGGCCGCGCGCCTGTCCGCACAGGCCGAACTCGCCACGGATTATTTTGAATTGCGCGCGCAGGACCAATTGCAAAGACTGCTGGACGATACGGTGGTGGCCGAGACCCTGTCCCTGAAGATAACGGAAAGCCGCTACAAGTTCGGGGTCGCGGCACGCGCCGATGTGGTGAGTGCCGAGACGCAGTTGCTCGCCAGCCAGGCGCAACAGGTCAACGCGAAAATCCAACGGCAGATTCTCGAGCACGCGGTCGCCGTGCTGGTCGGAAAACAGCCGGCGGTATTTTCGCTGCAGCCTGCGGCGATGCGCAGCGACGTTCCGACGGTGCCGCCCGGCATACCCTCCACGCTGCTCGAGAGGCGCCCCGATGTGGCCCAAGCAGAACGGAAAATGGCCGCGGCCAATGCGCAAATCGGCGTCGCCACGGCTGCATATTTTCCCAGCCTCACTTTGAGCGCCTCGGATCAGTACTCGAGCGGCAGCATGAGCCGTTTGATTCAAAACTCCAATCGCGTTTGGGCGGTGGGGCCGGCGCTCGCCGAAACCCTGTTCGACGGCGGTCTGCGACGTGCGCAAGTGCGCCAGGCGCGTGCTGCCTATGACGGCACCGTCGCCAGCTATCGGCAGACCGTGCTGGCCGGCTTCCAGCAGGTCGAAGACGACATCGTCACGCTGCGCGTGCTGGAGCAGCAATCGGCCATCGAGGATGCGACGGTCAAAGCGGCCCGCGAAGCCGAGGCTCTGACGCTCAATCAGTACAAGGCCGGCACCGTTCCCTACAGCAGCGTGATCACCGCGCAGACCACCCGATTGAGTGCCGAAGAAACCGCGCTGTCGGTGCTGTCGAGCCGCCTGCAGGCCAGCGTCGCGCTGATCGAGGCGCTGGGCGGAGGCTGGGATGCGTCCATGGACGCGGTGAAATAGACCGCCGTCAAGTCGCCGGCAGCTCCAACCCGTCCAGAGCGATGGGCGCGTGGCGGCGCAGCAGCGCGGTGCGCGCCTCCCATTGTTCTTTCGGCGCAAGATCCTGAAGGTACTGAATTTCCCCCGCGGCAAGTGTCGCCAGCGGCGCGCCATCCCGGTAAAGCAATCGATTGCCGGCGAGCGACGCCAATCTGGGCCCCGGGGTGAGGATGCCGAGCAAATTGAGCGGGTCGGCCGCCGACAGCGACAAATATTGTTGTGCAGGCGGCTTGCGCCGCACATCGCGCAGCAGACCAACCGCTTCGGGAGTGGCGTATTGTTCGCCGGAAAATCCCGCGACGAAGCGCCCGCCGCGAATCTCGCCCCGCGCCTCCAACCTGCGGCAGCAGCTCAAGATGTCGCGCCAGGGCGGCAGCCACGCCGCTTCGCGCGCAAGCAGTTTCCAGAAAATCACTCCCCAGCGGCGCAACAGCGTGCGCACGATGTATTCGACCGCCTCATCCTGGCGCTCGGCAGTCTGACCCGCTGTGCGGCGCACGATTGCCCAGCGCCCCGCGTCCGCCATTCCATACAACGCCAGGCGGCGCTTGTGGCGCCCCGAGTACACCGTCGACGACCTGCCGCGCCGGCCGCTCGGCATCAGCAGCACGCGCAAGCCCGCGAAGCTATCGGAATTCACCATGCCCACCGCCACGAGTTCGGCAAGCGCCTCTTCGACCTCCACCGGCAGCATGCCGACGTTGTCCGCGATTTCCTCGAAGAACGAAGCGCCGTGAGCGCGCATGAAATCAGCCACCGCCCGCGCCTTCGCCGTCAAATCCTCAGGATCGGTTTGCGCCACCAATCCGGACCACAACGGCGCGTGGCGCCGCGCCAGAAGAACGATGGGGGTGGAGCGCACCGGGGAAATGCCGCGGCTCGCATCATCATTGGCACGCACAGCGCGCGGCGCCAATCTGGTCCAGATGAATCGCCCGGCGCGGCAATGCTCATCCAGCCACTGCGGCTCGTACTCGGCAATACGCGACGGGATGACCTCGGTTTCCCATGCGCCGGCCGGCGCTTCGAAACCCTCGAGCTGCGCGAGCACCGCCGCCAGCGCATCGGACCCCTGCATCCGCGCACTTGGGCTGACCCGCTGCCATTCGCCAAGAAAGCGCAGGAAATCCCGCGCCGGCACGGGCTCGATTTCAGCGCGCAGGCGTTTCACGGTGTAACGATGAATCCGGGCGAGCAATCTTCGCTCGCACCACTGCAATTGCGCGCCCCCGGCCTCGAAACGGCCGCGCATGGCAACGCCCTCGGCCTCGAGGATCTGCATCGCGCCGTCGACCAGCGATGGAGACACGCACAGCGGCTCGGCGATCTGCTCAACGGTAACAGGACCCAACCCTTCGAGCCGGCCGCGCACGATCTCCACCAGCTCAAGCTCGGGCTGGAACAGGGCCACCCTTTCGGCGGCCACCCACAGCGCGGCGCGATCCTTCACGGCAATGCGGACGACCCGGCACTGCTTGGCGAGATCGTGCATCAGCTGCGGCCACGCCGCGTTGCTGCCGAGCTCCTCCTCGGTGAGGTAGGTCAGCCACAGCAACGCATCGTGCAGTTCGTCGGCCGTGGCGGCATCCGGCCACGCTTCCGCGCGAACCCGCTCGATGGCTTGGCTGTCGAGTTTGCCGATATCGGC
>DATMKO010000101.1:0-10052 GCA_035571175.1 Steroidobacteraceae bacterium
ACGCGCGCGCGCCGGCCGCCTTCCATTGCCATCGCCTGGGTCCTGGGGCTGATCGCCCTGCCCTACGTCACGCTGCCCATGTATCTTTTTTTCGGTCGACGGAAATTGCCGCGCAAAATTTCGCCGCGCAGGAATTCAGGACCGCACGCCGCGCACTGGGCGGAAGATCTGATTCAAAGTTTCGGGCTGGCGGCGGCGGCGCCGGCCGGCGTGCGTATGCATCAGGACGGAAGCGCCTCGGCGCAGGCGCTGTTTTCGACCATGTCCAGCGCCGTCTCGCGCTTGGATATCTGCACCTTTATCCTCGGCAACGATGCGTTCGGCCATGAAGCAATGCAGCGCATAATCGAGCGTGCGCGATCCGGCGTGGAGGTGCGGCTGCTCCTGGACGGCGTCGGCTCGATGCAAATGCCGAGCTCCAGCATCAAGCGCATGGAGTCGGCGGGCGTTGCGACCGCGATATTCAGCCCCCTGTTCGCGCGCCGCACTCAAGGGCCGCGCAATCTGCGCAATCATCGCAAACTGGTCATTGCCGATGCGCAACTGTTGTGGGCCGGCGGCCGCAATTTTGCCGCCGAATACTTCAGCGGCGCCGCCGGTGCTCCACCCTGGCTCGATTTGACCTTCGATCTGCAAGGCGCGGTAGCCGGTGCCGCCGCGTGTCAATTTGAAGCCGACTGGGTCGCGGCCGGCGGCAAAGCCGCGTCCGGCGAATGGCCGGATTTGGCGGCGCTGGGTGCCGCCTCGTTGCTTGCAACGCCGCGTGGCTTGGGCCGCGCGCAGTTTCTGCCCAGCGGTCCGGACCAAACCGAGGATACCGTGCAGGCGCTGCTGATCGATGCGTGTTTTCAAGCGCGCGAACGCATTCTTGCGGTCACTCCGTATTTCGTGCCTGACGCCAGTTTGGAGACCGCCGTGCGCCTGGCCGCGCGGCGCGGCGTGCAAATCGATTTCTGTATCCCTGCCGCTTCCAATCACCGGCTGGCGGACTTTGCGCGCAACCGCGCGCTGCGCTCGTTGAGCCAGGCTGGAGTCAACTTTCATTTGCTGCCGTACATGAACCATGCAAAGGCCGTGGTGTTCGACGAATCACTGGCCCTCTGCGGTTCGGTGAATCTCGATTCACGCAGCCTGCTGCTCAATTACGAATGCGCCGTCGTGTTCTACGGCGCCGCTGAAATAAATTGGCTCGCCGATTGGATAGCAGCGTTGATTCCGGGAGCGCAAACTTTCGACTGCCGCGCACCCGGCCTGTTGCGCGATCTCACAGAGGGACTGCTGCTGACCGTGGCTTATCAGCTATAGCGTAGGATTGCTCCTACACAGGATTTATGATCTACGGCTTTTCACGCATCCGCCTGACACGCATAGTATCCTGGAGCCTTGCTACGCAGGTGCGCGGTGGAGTTTAAGGACTACTACAAGGTGATGGGGGTGGCGCGCGATGCCACGGAGGCGCAAATCAAGCAGGCCTATCGCAAGCTTGCTCGGAAATATCATCCGGACGTCAGCAAGGAAAAGGACGCGGAAGCCCGCTTCAAGGAGGTTGGCGAAGCCTACGAAGTGCTCAAAAGCCCGGAAAAGCGCGCGGCATACGATCAACTCGGGCAAAACTATCGCGCCGGCGAGGAGTTTCAGCCGCCGCCAAATTGGGACTCGGGCTTCGAATTCAGCGGCGCGGGTCCCGGCAATTCTTCTTCATACAGCGATTTCTTCGATGCCCTGTTCGGTGCGCAGGCGCGTGCGGGGGCGCAGCGCGGCGGTTTTCACGCCGGCCGCGGCGAAGATCATCATGCCAAGGTGATGCTCGATCTCGAGGCGTCGCTGCACGGCGGAGCGCGAACTTTCACCTTAAGAATGCCGGAGATCGATGACCAGGGCAGACTCATCGCCAAAGAGCGTACCCTCAATGTTCAAGTACCCAAGGGCATCTTGCAGGGCCAGCACATCCGCCTCGCGGGTCAGGGCGCGCGCGCCGCCGGTGAGGGCAAGCCCGGCGACCTGTTCATTGAAGTAGAGTTTCAGCCGCATGCACTGTACCAAGTTGACGGCCGCGACTTGTCGCTGGAATTGCCGGTGGCGCCGTGGGAGGCGGCATTGGGCGCCACGGTGAAGACTCCGACGCCCACCGGCATGGTAGATTTGAAGATTCCGCCAGCCTCGCATGCCGGTAGCAAACTGCGCCTGAGAGGCCGCGGCATCCCCGCGGCGCAGCCGGGAGATTTTTACGTGGTACTGCAAATCGCACTGCCTGCCGCCAACGATGGCAAAGCCAGGGCCGCCTATGCGGCCATGGCAGCCGCGCTGCCGTTCAATCCTCGCGCCGGCTTAGGAGCCTGAAATGTCCGCAGCGAAAAATCATGCCTTGCAAGGCACCCTGTTCGACGAATCCGCGGTCTTGAGCCTCGAGGACTTGAGCAAAATGTGCGCTGTCGACGAGCAGCGCATTGTGCAATACGTGGAAGAAGGAGTACTCAATGTCGTCGGCGTGCGCACCGAATGGCATTTCAGCGGCGCCGCGTTGCGCCGTGCGCGCATTGCCGTGCGCTTGGAGCGGGACCTGGAACTGAACCTTGCCGGTGTCGCTCTGGCTCTCGATTTGTTGGAGGAGCTGGAACGATTGCGCCAGCAACTCAAGGCGAGACGTTAAATGAACAAAGTCGAATCCGATGCCTTCGTATTCTTCGGCGCCACAGGAGACCTGGCGTACAAGAAGATCTTCCCCGCGCTGTACGCCATGTCGCGGCGCGACGGTTTTGACATCCCCATCGTCGGCATGGCGCGCGCCGGCTGGAACCTCGACAAGCTCAAGGAGCGTGCGCGCGACAGCATTCAGCACGGCGGCGATTACGACCCCGATTGCTTTGCGAAGTTCGCGGCGCTGTTGCGCTATGTGGACGGGGATTACACCAACCCCGACACATTTGCCCAGCTGTGCGCAGCGCTGGGCCCGGCCAAAAACCCCATTCACTATCTGGCCATTCCACCCAGCATGTTTGCCAGCGTGGCGCGCGGGCTCAAGGATTGCGGCGCGTCTGAACACGCCCGAGTCATCGTCGAGAAGCCCTTCGGCCGCGATCTTGCGAGCGCGCAAGCGCTCGACCACACTCTGCATGAAGTTTTCGACGAGTCCTCCATATTTCGGATCGATCACTATCTGGGCAAGGAGGCGGTGCAGAACATTCTGTTCTTCCGCTTCGCCAATACGTTTCTGGAGCCTATCTGGAATCGCGTCTATATCCGCGACATCCAGATCACCATGGCCGAGAATTTCGGTGTCGAGGGCCGCGGCGCCTTTTACGAAGAAGTCGGCACGATTCGCGACGTGGTGCAAAACCATCTGCTGCAGGTGATCGCACTGCTGGCAATGGATCCGCCGGTCGGTCATGAACCGGAGGCGATGCAGGCGGAGAAGCTGCGCATTTTCAAGGCAATGCGGCCGCTCGATCCGAAGGAGGTAGTGCGCGGACAGTTTCGCGGTTACCGCGATGAGAAAGGCGTGGCCGCGCAATCCCAGGTCGAGACTTTCGCCGCGCTGCGCCTGCACATCGATACCTGGCGGTGGGCGGACGTGCCGTTCTACATTCGCGCCGGCAAATGCTTGCCCGTAACGGCCACGGAAGTCCGGGTTACCCTGAGGGCGCCGCCCTTGGATATTTTCGATCCCGTCGGCGACCTGCCCGCGAACTACTTCCGGCTGCGCTTGAGCCCGGAGGTCGTGATTTCGACGGGCGCCTTGGTGAAGCGCAACGGCGAAGAGATGCACGGCGAGCCGGTTGAATTGGTCGCCCGCCACAATACGCAAACCGAAAAATCCCCTTATGAGCGCCTGCTGGGCGATGCCATCCGCGGCGACCGGTCGCTGTTCACTCAGGATGACAGCGTAGAAGCCGCCTGGCGCGTGATCGATCCCATCCTGACGATGAATCCGCCGGTCGTGGTATACGATCAGGGCACGTGGGGCCCCGCCGCCGCCACCAATATCGTCGATGGCGATGATACCTGGCACGATCCCACGATCGAAAAGACCGCGCCGTGCTGAGCGGCGGCGAAGTGGTATTTCTGCTCGATGTCGACAATACCCTGTTGGACAACGATCGCTTCGCAGCAGATCTCGGCGACCGGTTGGAGCGCTCGTTCGGTGCCGCGCAGCGCGACCGCTACTGGGACATATTCAGCCGCCGGCGCGAGGCGCTGGGCTTGGCGGACTACCTGGGCAGCATGCAGGATTTCAGGGCCGGGCTCGACGACCATGCGGAACTGCTGCGCATGTCCGAGTTCCTGCTCGAATATCCATTCACCAGCCGGCTGTTTCCGGGCGCCTTGGAGGCCGTGGCGCACTTGCGCACTTTGGGAAAGCCGGTCGTGCTGTCGGACGGCGACATCATCTTTCAACCGCGTAAGATTCAGCGCTCCGGCATTTGCAGCGCGGTCGAAGGACGCGTCCTCATCTACCTGCACAAGGAGAAAGTGCTCGACCACGTACAGCAGCGTTATCCGGCGGCGCACTATGTTATGGTCGACGACAAGGCCAAGCTTTTAGCCGCGATGAAAGCGACGCTTGGCTCCAAGCTGTCGACCGTGTTCGTGCGCCAGGGCCATTATGCATTCGCGCCGGAGTCCGCAGCGGCGACGCCGGCGCCGGATCTGGTGATCGAGCGAATCGCGGAGCTTAAGAACCTCTCTTTAACCGACTTCAAGGTGCGCCAATGAGCAACACGAAAAGCCTGCATGATCTGGGTCAAAGTCTCTGGCTCGACAACATTACGCGGGAAATTCTCGACAACGGAACCTTGCGTCGCTATGTGGAGCAATTCTCGGTCACCGGTCTCACCTCGAACCCGACGATATTCGACGAGGCCATCGGCAAGACCGCGGCGTACGACAAGGGTATTCGTCAAAAGGCGCAGGCCGGAATGTCGGGCGAGAATCTGTTCGTGGAACTGGCGCTCGAGGATCTGCGCCGCGCCGCCGATATTTTCCGTCCGGAATTCGACCGCACCCAGGGAATCGACGGCTGGGTTTCCATGGAAGTCTCGCCGCTGCTGGCGAACGAAACCAAGGGCACGATCGAGGCGGCGCTGCGTATTCACAAGCAGGCGGGCCGCCCCAATCTTTACGTCAAGATTCCTGGAACTGCCGCCGGCGTTCCCGCGATCGAGGCGGCCATATTTGCCGGTGTTCCGGTCAATGTAACGCTGTTGTTCTCGCGCGAACAATATTTGAGCGTCGCCGATGCCTACATGCGCGGCATCGAACGCCGCATTGCCGCGGGCCTCGATCCGCGCATCAATTCGGTGGCATCCTTGTTCGTCAGCCGCTGGGACCGGGCCGTCGCCGACAAGGTGCCTGCCGACCTGGTGAATCGTTTGGGGATAGCCATCGTGCAGCGCACCTACCGTGCACATTGCGAATTGCTCGCCGCTAAGCGCTGGAAGGACCTCGAGGCCAAGGGCGCGCGCAAACAGCGCATGCTGTGGGCCAGTACCGGCGTGAAAGACCCCAAAGCCCCGGCAGCGCTGTATGTCGAGGCGCTGGCCGCGCCCGACACCATCGACACCATGCCGGAAAAAACCTTGCTGGCGTTCGCCGAAAAAGGCAGCGTCGCGGCGGCAATGGCGAAGGACGGCGCCGATGCCGAGCAGGTTCTCGGGCGCTTCGCGAAAGCCGGCATTGATGTCGACGCGCTCGCGGCGCAACTGCAAGTCGAGGGCGCGGCGTCGTTCGTCAAGTCGTGGAATGAACTCATGCAGCGCATCAAGGACAAGAGCGCCGCACTGGCCACCACTTGAGTTCGCGACTCAATCCGCTTGCCGGTCAGCCTGCGCCCGCGGCAGTGCTGGTTGACATCCCCAAGCTGATCACCGCCTACTACAGCGAGCGGCCGGATCCGCAGGTGCCGGCGCAACGGGTTGCCTTCGGCACTTCCGGGCATCGCGGCTCCTCACTCGAGATTGGCTTCAATGAAGCTCACGTGCTCTCGATCAGTCAGGCCATCTGCGAGTACCGCAAGCTGCAGAACATCGACGGACCGCTGTTCATGGGCTTTGACACTCACGCCCTGTCGGCGCCGGCGTTCGCGAGCGCCATGGAAGTACTCGCCGCCAACGGCGTCGACACGATGATCGCGCCCAATGATGAATACACGCCGACGCCCGCGGTCTCGCTCGCCATTCTCAATTTCAACCGCGGCCGCAGCGGAGGTCTGGCCGACGGCATCGTCATTACCCCGTCGCACAATCCGCCCGACAGCGGCGGCTTCAAATACAACCCGCCCAACGGCGGCCCCGCGGACACCGATGCGACCCGCTGGATCGAGACGCGGGCGAATGAATTGCTGCAATCCCAAGCCGGCGGCGTCAAGCGGATGGCGCTTAATTTGGCGCGGCGCGCCCCGACCACGCACCTGCACGACTACCTGCAGAACTATGTGCGGGATCTCGGCAATGTCTTGGACATGGATGTGATCAGCAAATCGCGAATTCGCATGGGTGTCGACCCGCTGGGCGGCGCCGGCGTGCACTATTGGCCGCGAATCGCCGAGCAGTACCGGCTCGATCTTGACGTGGTCAACGATGCCATCGACCCCACCTTTCGATTCATGACCTTGGATTGGGACGGGAAAATTCGCATGGACCCCTCGTCGCCTTATGCGATGAAGCGGCTGATCGGTCTCAAAGATCGCTATGACATCGCATTCGCCTGCGACACCGATCACGATCGGCACGGAATCGTCGCCGCCAGCAGCGGTTTGATGGCGCCCAATCAATACTTGTCGGTGGCCATAGATTATCTATTTCGCCAGCGAACCGGTTGGCGTGCGGATGCTGTGGTCGGCAAGACGGTGGTGAGCAGCGCGATGATTGATCGAGTCGCCCGGCGCCTGAAGCGCACTGTGTACGAGGTGCCGGTGGGCTTCAAGTGGTTCGTCGCCGGGCTGCTCGACAGCAGCTTGAGCTTCGGCGGCGAGGAAAGCGCCGGCGCATCGTTCAGCCGCATCGACGGCGGCGCGTGGACCACCGACAAGGATGGCATCGCGCCTGCGCTGCTGGCGGCGGAAATTACCGCGCGCACCGGCCGGGATCCCGGCGAGCATTACCGCGCGCTGACACAGGATCTCGGCGCCTGCCTTACCGATCGCGTCGATGCCGCGGCGAACGCGGCGCAAAAGCTCAAGCTCGGCCGGCTGGATCAACAGCAGGTCCGCATCACGCAGTTGGCCGGCGAGCCGATCGATCGGATTCTGACCCGGGCGCCGGGCAACAACGCGCCGATCGGCGGCGTGAAGGTCACCTCGAGCGGCGGATGGTTCGCGGCACGTCCGTCGGGGACGGAGGACATCTACAAGATATACGCCGAAAGCTTTCATGACGATGCGCATTTGCGGCGCTTGCTTGCCGAGGCGCAGACAATCGTCGACACGGCGCTGGCGGCCGCCTGAAGGCGTCGCCTTGCAGGCAGCGGAACAAAGGGTTCTGACGCCGACGGCCAAGCGGCTGTTGCCGTGGTTGGTGGCGGTCGGCTTCTTCATGGAATCCATGGACACGACCATCCTGAATACCGCCGTGCCGGCGATGGCGCGCGCGCTTCAGGTGCCGCCGCTCAGCATGAAAGCCGTGCTCGCGAGCTACACCTTGAGCCTGGCCGTGTTCATTCCCATCAGCGGCTGGATGGCCAATCGCTTTGGCACGCGGCGCGTGTTCGCATCGGCGATCGGCATCTTCACGCTCGGCTCGTTTCTGTGCGGCATATCGAACGACATCCATCTGCTGGTGGCATGCCGCATTCTGCAAGGCAGCGGCGGGGCCATGATGCTGCCCGTCGGCCGGATCACGATGATTCGCACGTTTGCCAAATCGGAACTCATCAGCGCCATGAGCTTCGTCGCCATTCCCGGTCTGGTCGGTCCGATGCTGGGCCCGGTCATCGGCGGCGCAATCATTGGATATTTTCATTGGAGTGTGATTTTCTTCGTCAATATCCCCATCGGCCTGTGCGGCTTGGTATTGGTCTACAGGCATTTGCCGAACTATCGCGAGGAGCGCAATCACCCTCTCGACATCATCGGGCTGGTGCTGTTCGGGTCGGGAATTTCCCTGTTGTCCTATGTTCTGGAGGTGTTCGGCGAGACCACGTTGAGCGGACGGGAAATGCTGGGATTGCTCGCGATCGCAGCCAGCTTGATTGCCGCTTACGGTCTGCACTCCAAAAGCACCAAACATCCGCTGTTGCGCGTGAAGTTGCTGGCGGTGCGCACTTTTCGGGTTGCGGTAAGCGGCAATCTGTTCACCCGTTTGGGGATCGGCGGAATTCCCTTCCTGCTGCCGCTTCTGTATCAGGTCGGTTTGGGATTCTCGCCGATCCAGTCCGGATTGCTCATCATGCCGCAGGCGCTCGCGGCGATGAGCCTGAAGCTGACGATGCCGTTGATCCTGAAGAGATTCGGCTACCGCAGCGTACTGGTCGCCAACACGCTGGTGCTCGGCATCATGATCATGCTGTTTGCGACCATCGATGTCGCCACCCCGGTTTGGCTGATCGTTGCGATGGCATTCACCTACGGATTTCTGACGTCCCTGCAGTACACCAGCATGAACACGCTGGCATACGCCGATGTCGGCGAACGCGAGGTGAGCAACGCCAGCACCATCGCCAGCACGGTGCAGCAAATGGCCGTCAGCTTCGGCATCGCCACAGCTTCGCTCGCTGCGGCCTTGTTCATTCCGGATCGTCTACACGCCAGCGCGCCACAAATGATCCACGGGATCCATCTGGCGCTGCTCGGGCTCGCCATGCTGACCGTCGTTTCCACCAGCGTATTTTGGCGTCTGCGGGCGCAAGACGGCGCAGCGGTCAGCCGTCACAAGCCGCAAATTCCGGCGTGAGCATCACTCCGGTTTGATTGGGTGCCCGCCGAATTGATTGCGCATGGCGGCGAGCAGCTTGTCGGTAAACGAATCGTCATCGCGAGAACGCAGGCGTTCGAGCAGGGATAGGGTGATTACCGGGGCGGAAACACCCAATTCGATCGCGTCGGCAACGGTCCAGCGGCCCTCGCCGGAATCCGCGACATAGGGAGCGATGCCTTTGAGTGTCGGGTTTTTCGCCAGCGCGCTCGCGGTAAGATCCAGCAGCCATGAACGCACGACGCTGCCATAACGCCATATTTCCGCAATCTGCGCCAGGTCGAGATTGAACTCTTTCCTGTGCTGCAAAATGGAAAAGCCTTCGGCGTAAGCCTGCATCAGTCCGTACTCGATGCCATTGTGGACCATCTTGGTGTAATGGCCGGAGCTCACCGGGCCGACACGGCCCCAGCCCTGATCCTTTGCGGGCGCCAGAGTTTCGAAAATCGGACGCAATCGGTCCACCACGGCCTTATCGCCGCCGATCATCAGGCTGTACCCTTCCGCAAGGCCCCAGATTCCGCCGCTGGTGCCGGAGTCGACGTATTGGAGTTGACGTTGTGCCGCCGCCGCCGCGCGCCGCTGGGTATCCCGATAATTCGAATTGCCGCCATCGATGATGGTGTCGCCCGCGGCCAGCAGCGGCATCAGATTGTTGATCGTGGTATCGGTAATTTCGCCCGATGGCACCATCAGCCACAGCGCGCGCGGCGCCTTTAGCTTCGCGACCGTGAGTTGCAGTGTGGCCGCGGTTTCGCCGCCGTTCTTTTCCAGCAATTCACGCGCCGCAACCGCGGGATCGAAGCCCACCACTCGATGCCCGCCACGCAGCAAGCGCTGCGCCATGTTGGCGCCCATGCGGCCCAGACCAATCATTGCGATATCCATAGTTGCACCCGTCGTCGCGCACCCGCAGTGCCCCCAGTATATCGCGTCAAGATCGCCTGAGCATGGTCATCACCGCCGGACTTCCCACCGGTTCGAAACGGCCCGTGAACAGCAGCGCACCGGTAGCGGCATTGATATGAAACGAGGTGATCGAATCGCCGCGGTTATTGCATGAATAGAGAAATGTTCCGCTGGGATCGATGCAAATGCTGCGCGGCGAGTCGGCGTGCACCCAGGCGTCGGCAATGCTGCGCAGTT
>DATMKO010000102.1:0-3881 GCA_035571175.1 Steroidobacteraceae bacterium
TATGATCGAAATGGGCATCCTCGATCCGACCAAGGTCACGCGTCTGGCTCTGCAGAACGCGGCCTCGGTGGCGGGATTGCTGCTCACGACGGAAGTCATGATCGCCGAATCGCCGAAAGACGAAGAGCATGCGCATGGCGCGCCGGGTGGCGGCATGGGTGGCATGGGCGGCATGGACATGTAATACCGGCTGCGGCCTTAGGGCAAAGCGGACGAGAGTCCTGCGGTTGTCCGATTACAGTCAAAGAAAGCGGGCCTTCCGGCCCGCTTTTTTTATGGCGACGATGGGCGGGAGCGCGTTTGTTAGACTCCAAGAGGAGTCAAACTGTGGCGAACGATCAATGCCCCTCGAAGTGGATCATGCCTTCATTGCCTGCGCGCACGAAGCTCCGGAGGGAGACGCGCTGCTGCGATTGGGCTTTGTCGAAGGGTCGCGTAATACCCACCCAGGGCAGGGCACCGCCAACCGGCGCTTCTACTTCGAGAACTTCATGCTGGAATTGATCTGGGTGGCGGACGCGGCGGAGGCGCAGAGCGCGCAAACGCGTCGCACGCGCCTGTGGGAGCGCTGGTCGCAGCGACAATCCGGGGTTAGTACGTTCGGGATTGTGTTTCGCGCTGCCGGCGATCAGGATTCTGCGGCTCCATTTCCGACCTGGGCCTATTATCCGAGTTATTTGCCGCCGGGGCTTGCGATCCAGATCGCCGAAGAAACCACGCTGCAGGAGCCCGAGTTGTTCTATTTGCCGTTCCTCAAAATGCCGGGCGTTCGCGCCGCTGAACCCTTGAATCACGCGGCGCCGATCCGGCGGGTGCGTTCCCTGAAGGTCGGGGTGCCGAATTTGCCGGAAATATCCCACGCGTCACGCGTCGTCGAAAGCCAGCGGCTGGTGCGGTATTTCCAATCTCAGCAGCCCATCCTCGAGATTCTGTTTGCTGCCGCAACCGACCTGGTTGTCGATTTACGGCCGGCGCTGCCGCTGTTGTTTCGCGGGGTATCATAGGGAAATCTAGATCCGATCTGTCACCGAAGGAGTTTGCCGATGCGATTGCCGTTAGTTCCCTTGATGGTCGCTCTGTTGGTCGCATCGACGAGGGTATCTGCGCAAGCAGTCCCGCCTCCGGTCTTCACCGATCCTCCCGCGGATAAAGCGCATCCGGCAGCGGCGACGGTACTGCACATCCCGAGTCACGGGGTGCTCATCAACGGCCTGGTGTACTCGCCCGCAGGCGCAGGCCCGCATCCGACGCTGGTGATCTGTCACGGCTTGCCCGGAAATGAGAAGAATCTCGACCTGGCGCAGGCTGTCCGCCGGGCCGGTTGGAATGCGGTGACCTTCAATTACCGCGGTTCCTGGGGCAGCCCCGGCACATTCCGGTTTGCGCACAATTTGCAGGATGCCGACGCCGTGCTGAGGTACCTTCGCGATCCCGCCAATGCGTCCAAGCTTGGGCTGGATCCGAAGCGCATCGCGATCGCGGGACACAGCATGGGCGGCTGGGTCACCGCGCACACCGCAGCGCACGATCATGCGTTGCTGGGCGCGATCCTCATCTCCATGGGGGATATGGGACGGCTAGGCTATTTGCCGCACGATCAGGCCGTCGCCATCATGGCCGACAACATGGAAGCGCTGTCGGGGGTCACGGCGGAGAGCATGGCCGATGAAGTCAAATTGCACGCCAAGGAGTTCATGGTTGCGAATACGGCTGCGGGACTCGCACAGATTCCTGTGCTGGCGCTTACCGCGGACGATCATCTGGCCGACGATACGGATACGTTGATCGAGGCGGTCAAGGCCAAAGGCGGCACTCGCGTCACCTCGATGCATGTGGCGACCGATCACAGCTGGTCGGATCATCGCATTGCGCTCGAGGGCATCGTGATCACGTGGTTAGCGGGGTTGAATTGAGCTGGTCAGCAAAGCAGTACGTCGCCTTCGAAGATGAACGCACGCGCCCGGTGCGTGATTTGCTGGCCGCGCTGCCGCAGATCCAAGCTCGCTCAGTTATAGACTTAGGTTGCGGACCCGGAAATTCAACGGAAGCGTTGGCCGCTCACTTTCCCGTTGCTGAAATCAGCGGCATCGACAGCTCGGCGGACATGATCCAGGCGGCGCAGCTGCGACTGCCGGGGGTGCGCTTCAGGGTGCTGGACATTGACACCTGGTGCAGCGAGGACCGGCGCGGCGAGGTCCGGCGTAGCAACGCCAAGCCTGGGTTTGGGCCTTTCGGTGTGATCCTGGCGAATGCGGTGTTGCAGTGGCTGCCCAATCACGCTCAATTGTTGCCCGCGCTGGTCGGAAAACTCGCATCTGGCGGTGCTCTGGCGGTACAGATGCCGGACAACCTCGATGAACCGGCGCACCGGCTCATGCGCGAGGTTGCCTCCGACGGGCCGTGGGCCGTTAAACTTGCCGCGGCCGCCGCGGCACGCGCCGCGCTCGCGGGCGCGGCTTGGTACTACGAATTGTTGCGGCCGCTGTGCGCCAAGGTCGATGTGTGGCGAACCACTTACTATCACTCATTGCCGGGCGGCGCCGCCGCGGTCGTGGAGTGGTTCAAGGGCAGCGGTCTTTTGCCTTTCCTGGAACCGCTAAGCGATGCGGAGCGCGCGGCCTATCTTACCCAGTACACCGGCGCAATTTCGCGCGCTTATCCAGCCCTTGCGGATGGCAGCGTGCTGCTGCCGTTCCCCAGACTGTTCATTGTCGCGATTCGCGCAGTCTAAGCCCCGAAGGCCGCTTGGTGCAGTCCATCTCGATTCCACACCTTGAATCCGTTCCGGACATTCTGCGCGAGCCGGTGCAGCACTGGTGGGAGCGGGCCTGCTCCGCCCCCGAATTTCTCGACATGTATGCGGCGCAATCGGACCCGGAGCGCGCGGAGCTGCCGCGGGCGGTAGCTGGCAGCGAGTTCATCGCGTCGGTATTGATCCGGGATCCGCAGGCTCTGAATTGGCGTGGCCGGCACGATGATCCCGCCGCGGCGAGCAGCGCAAATGCCGACTATGAAGCGCGCGCGGCCTCCGCTCCGGCGTCCGACGAAGCGCAGCGCATCTTGCGCGAGTGGCGCCGACGCGAAATGCTGCGCATCGCCTGGCGCGACATCGCCGCACGCGCGCATGTCATCGACACCTTGCACGCCGTGTCCGACCTGGCTGACGCCTGCATTCGCGCGGCGAGCGCGGCTGCCCAGCTTCACCTGCAACCGGTGTTCGGCATGCCCCGCGATTCGAAGCGCGAGGTCGTGCCTCTGATCGTGCTTGGCATGGGCAAACTCGGCGGCCGCGAGCTCAACTTCTCCTCCGACATCGATTTGGTGTTGTTGTTTTCTCAGCCCGGCGAGACCGACGGACCGCGCGTCATCGACAACCAGGAATACTTCACCCGTTTGGGCCGAGAACTCATTCGCCTGCTGGATCTGCGCAGCGCCGACGGCTTCGTGTTTCGCGTGGACATGCGGCTGCGGCCCTTCGGCGCGAGCGGCCCCTTGGTCGTGAGCCTGGCTTCCTTGGAGGATTACCTTCAGGAACACGGCCGCGATTGGGAGCGCTATGCCTGGATAAAAGCGCGCCCCATTGTTGGCGCGGCCAGCTATGCGTCGGCCTACGAGGAGTTCGTGCGCCCATTCGTGTATCGGCGCTACCTGGATTTCGGCGTGTTCGAGTCCCTGCGCGATATGAAGGCGCTGATCGAGCGTGAAGTGTCGCGTCGCGATCTGGATCAGCACCTGAAGCTCGGCACCGGCGGAATTCGCGAAATAGAGTTCATCGTCCAATCCATGCAACTGGTGCGGGGCGGCAGCGACCGCCGCTTGCAGAGAGCCGCGCTGCTCGAGGCGTTGCCGCTGCTGGAGGACTCGAAGCTGGTATCGGCCGC
>DATMKO010000103.1:0-8578 GCA_035571175.1 Steroidobacteraceae bacterium
TTTTTTGCGGGCATTCCCGGCACCTTGGGCGGCGCGCTGGCGATGAATGCCGGCGCCTGGGGCGGCGAGACCTGGCGCCACGTGGTCGAGGTGGAAGTGCTCGACCGCCGCGGCGTGCGCCACACCCGCACCCCGGCCGACTACAACATCGGCTATCGGCGCGTGGAAGGCCCGGCGAACGAGTGGTTCATCGGCGCGCGCCTGGAATTCGAGCGCAAGCCCGGCATCAACAGCGACGCCATCCGCGCGCTGCTCGACAAGCGCCGTGAGACGCAGCCCATCGGTGAGTGGAGCTGCGGATCGGTGTTCACCAATCCGCCCAATGATCACGCGGCGCGATTGATCGAGAGCGCCGGCTTGAAGGGATTCCGCATCGGCGATGCCTCGGTGTCCGAGAAGCACGCCAACTTCATCATCAACCATGGCAAGGCCCGGGCCGCCGACATCGAAGCGCTGATAGCGCACGTGCAAAAAACCGTCGCCAGCTCAAGCGGCATCCAGCTCGCCACGGAAGTGCGCATCGTCGGAGACCCCGCATGAGAGATCCCGCATGAGCCTGCTCGCCACGCATGCGGGCGATCGCCGCGCGCGGAAGCCCGCGGACTTCGGCAAGACCGCGGTGATGCTCGGCGGAGATTCGAGCGAGCGCGAAATCTCGCTGCTGAGCGGCAACGCGGTGCTCGCAGCGCTCAAGCGCCGCGGCGTCGATGCGCAAGGATTCGATCCTTTGGATCGTCCGGTACAGGCCTTGGCGAGCGAGGGTTTTGCGCGTGTCTGGATCGCATTGCACGGCCCGGGGGGCGAGGACGGCGCAATGCAGGGCGCGCTCGAATGGCTGGGCGTGCCTTACTCCGGCAGCGGCGTGCTCGCCTGCGCGCTGACCATGGACAAACTCAAAACCAAGCGTGTCGTGGTGGGTGCAGGTTATGCCGCCCCGGAATATGCCGTGCTGTCCGGTCCGGCGGATCTTCCCGCCGCGCTCAAGCGCATCGGCTTGCCGATGATGGTGAAGCCCGCGTCCCAGGGCTCGAGCGTCGGCATGAGCAAGGTCAAATCCGCCGCGGAATTGCCGCGCGCCTACGCCGAGGCTCGCGCCGTCGACCCCGTTGTGTTCGCGGAACGCTTCGTCGCCGGCGATGAGTTCACCGTGAGCATACTGCAGGACGTCGCTCTGCCCTCAATACGCATCCAGCCCGCGACCGAGTTCTATGACTACCAGGCGAAGTATTTCCGCGATGACACGCAGTATTTCTGCCCCAGCGGCTTGAGCGAAGCCGAGGAAGCGGAGCTCAGGGCCGCGGCGATGGCGGCATTCAAAGTGACCGATTGCTGCGGCTGGGGACGGGTGGACTTCATGCGCGATCGCGCCGCCGGCAAATTTCATTTCATCGAGATCAACACCGTACCGGGCATGACGAGCCACAGCTTGGTGCCCATGGCGGCGCGCCAAGCCGGCTTCGACTTCGAGGAGCTGGTGTGGCGCGTGTTGGAGACCAGTTTCTTGAGAGAGCGCAAATGAATCTGAGCATCACCATGCGTCGCAATCGATTCAAGAACCCGTCGATTGCCAAGAAATCGTGGGTCTTGCCCAGATTCGTGACCGAGTGGCGCATTCACGCGCGCCGCGCCGCGCTGCTGCTGTTGCTGACAGGTGCCCTGAGTATTCTGATTTGGGCGCTCGACCGCCCGGTGCGGGTGATATCGATGGACGGCAGCTTTCAGCGGGTCTCGCCCGGGCAGATCGAGAAGGCCGTGGCTACGTACGCACACGCCGGCTTCATGTCCGCGAACTTAAGCGACATTCAGCGCGCGGTGGAGGCGCTGCCCTGGGTGGACCATGCGCGCATCGCACGCCGTTGGCCGAACAGTCTGCACGTCGCCGTGACCGAGCAGACCGCGGCGGCGCGCTGGGGCGAGTCCGGTCTTTTGAACACCCGCGGCGAGCTGTTCGTCAAAGCCGCGGCGCATGTGCCCGCGGAGCTGCCGCGCTTGAGCGGACCCACAGGCTCGGAGTCGCAGGTGGCGCAGCGCTATATGTCGACTCAGGGGCGAATGCTCGAAGCCGGCATGCGCATCGCGGCGCTGCGCCTGGATGAGCGCGGTGCCTGGGAGATGGATTTGGACAGCGGCGTGACCGTGCGCCTGGGAAGACGCGATGTGGACGCGCGCATCGAGCGCTTCATCCATACGGCATCGCAAGTCATTGCGCATCGCATGGCGGAAATCAGTTACGTCGATATGCGCTACTCCAACGGCTTCGCCATCGGTTGGCGCAACCAGGGGACCAGCGGTTCGGGTGCTCTCAAACGTTCCGACGACACCGATGCTTAGAGGAATTCTTCAAGGTTATGGCCAAGCGTTCTGATCGAAATCTATTGGTGGGCCTGGACATCGGCACCAGCAAGGTGGTCGCCATCGTCGGCGAAATCAAGACCGATGGTGCGATCGAGATCATCGGCATCGGCAGCCATCCGTCGCGCGGCCTGAAGAAAGGCGTCGTCGTGAACATTGAATCCACGGTGCAGTCGATTCAGCGCGCGGTGGAAGAAGCCGAGTTGATGGCGGGATGCGAAATTCATTCGGTGTATGCCGGCATCGCCGGCAGCCACGTGCGCAGCCTCAATTCCCACGGCATCGTCGCCATCAAGGACAAAGAGGTGGTGCAGGGCGATGTCGAGCGCGTGATCGACGCCGCCAAAGCGGTCGCCATTCCGGCCGATCAAAAGATCCTGCACGTGCTGCCGCAGGAATACATCATCGACTCGCAGGAAGGCATTCGCGATCCGATCGGCATGTCGGGGGTGCGGCTGGAGGCGAAAGTGCACATCGTCACCGGCGCCGACAGCGCCGCGCAGAACATAGTCAAGTGCGTGCAGCGCTGCGGACTGAGCGTGGACGACATTGTCCTCGAGCAGCTGGCCTCGAGCTACGCGGTGCTCACCGAGGATGAAAAGGATCTCGGCGTGTGCGTGGTCGACATCGGCGGCGGCACCACCGACATCGCGGTGTTCGGCGGCGGCGCGATCCGCCATACCGCGGTGATACCGATCGCCGGCGATCAGATCACCAACGACATTGCCGTCTCCATGCGCACGCCCACGCAATACGCCGAGGACATCAAGATCAAGTACGCCTGCGCCCTGTCGCAGCTGGCGAATCCCGACGAAACCATCGAGGTGCCGAGCGTTGGCGACCGGCCGCCGCGCCGCCTGGCGCGCCAGACCCTCGCCGAAATCGTGGAACCGCGCTACGAAGAATTATTCGGTCTGATCCGCGACGAGATTCGCCGCGCCGGCCTGGAGGAGCAGGTGGCCACCGGCATCGTGCTTACCGGCGGCAGCGCCAAGATGGAGGGCGCCATTGAACTCGCCGAGGAAGTGTTTCACCTGCCGGTGAGGCTCGGCGTGCCGCAATACGTGAGCGGACTCGCCGAGGTCGTGAGCAATCCCATCCATGCCACGGGCGTGGGCCTGCTGCTGTACGCGAAGAGCAATTTGGAAGTGCAACGCACCGGCGCGCCGCTGCTCGGGGGCGGCGTGAAGAGTGTGTTTGAGCGGATGAAGGCTTGGTTTCAGGGCAATTTTTGACAGCTGATTTGCAATAACTAATTGAAGGAGTACTGGAATGTTCGAACTCATGGACTCTTATAGCCAAAGCGCCATCATCAAGGTGCTGGGCGTGGGCGGCGGCGGCGGTAATGCCGTCTCGCACATGGTCCAGGCCGGTCTCGAAGGCGTGGATTTCATTTGCATCAACACCGACGCGCAAGCGCTGAAGCACTCCAAGGTGCGCACCGCATTGCAGATCGGCTGCAACATCACCAAGGGTTTGGGCGCAGGCGCCGATCCCGAGGTGGGCCGTCAGGCGGCGATGGAGGATCGCGATCGCATCATCGAACTGATCGAAGGATGCGACATGTTGTTCATTACGGCAGGAATGGGCGGCGGCACCGGCACCGGAGCTGCGCCGGTGGTGGCGCAGGTTGCCAAGGAACTCGGCATTCTAACCGTCGCCGTGGTGACCAAGCCGTTCGAGATGGAAGGCAACAAGCGCGCGCGCGTCGCCGATCAGGGCATGCTGGAGTTGTCCAAGTATGTGGATTCGCTGATCACGATTCCGAACCAAAAATTGCTGTCGGTGTTGGGCAGCACCACCACGCTGCTCGATGCATTCAAGGCTGCGAACACCGTGCTGCAGGGCGCGGTGCAGGGAATCGCGGAACTGATCACGCGGCCGGGCCTGATCAATGTCGACTTTGCCGACGTGCGCACCGTGATGTCGGAAACCGGCATGGCGATGATGGGTTCGGGCACCGCCTCGGGAGACGATCGGGCGCGCGAAGCGGCCGAAGCGGCGATTTCCAGCCCCTTGCTCGAGGACATCAATCTCTCGGGCGCCCAAGGCATTCTGGTGAATGTCACCGCCGGCATGGATTTGTCGATCGGCGAATTCCAAGAAGTGGGCAATGTCATCAAGCAATTCGCCTCGGACGATGCCACGGTGGTGGTGGGCACGGTGATCGATCCGGAGATGACCAGCCAGATCCGGGTCACGGTCGTGGCGACCGGTCTCGGCAAGCCGTTGGCAAGGGTGGCTCCGCAGCCGGTGGCCGCCGCCGCCATCGCACCGCCGCTCAACATGCGCGTGGTGCGACAGAAATCATCGATGGGGCCCACCGACTATGCGATGCTCGATAAGCCGACGGTGCAGCGGCAACGCGCCGTGGGAGATGGCCTGCGGGCGGAATCGGGCAGCGAGGATTTGCTCGATATCCCGGCGTTTTTGCGCAGACAGGCGGATTGATCAGCGGTCGACATTCCAGATATTGGCGCCCTTAGGTCAAGAAATCTTAAGGGCGCCCGTTTGGATCTGAGTTATCACGCCATGCGAACTTAAAGGTGCTGGCCAAAGCGCGACGCTGTGGTACCTTTGGCACCTGATAAAGTCCGGTTTTACTTAATGTTGAATCAAAGAACACTTAAAAATTCGATTCGCGCCACGGGAGTGGGGCTGCACACGGGCAAGAAGGTCCTCATGACCCTGCGGCCGGCGTTGCCCGATTCCGGCATCGTGTTTCGCCGCACGGATCTGGATCAGCCCGTCGACATCCGCGCGCATGCCGAGAATGTCGGCGACACCATGATGGGCACCACCCTGCACCGCGGCGACGTCAAAGTCTCGACCGTCGAGCATCTGCTTTCCGCCCTCGCCGGATTGGGCATCGACAACGCGTTGGTGGAAGTCACCTCCGGCGAAGTTCCGATCATGGATGGCAGCGCGGGACCGTTTGTGTTCCTGCTGCAATCGGCCGGCATCGAGGAACAAAAAGTGCCCAAACGGTTCATTCGCATTCTCGAAAGCCTGCAGGTCGAGGATGGCGACAAGTGGGCGCGCTTTGATCCCTATGACGGCTTCAAAGTGAATTTCGAAATTGTATTCAATCACCCGACCTTCAAAAAACACTCGCAAGTCGCCTCCATGGACTTCTCGACGACTTCGTTTTTGCGCGAAATCAGCCGCGCGCGTACCTTCGGATTCATGCGCGAATTGGAGAGTCTGCGCGCGCGCAATCTGGCGCTTGGCGGCAACATGGACAATGCCATCGTGCTCGATGATTATCGGGTGTTGAATGAAGACGGCTTGCGCTACGAAGATGAATTCGTGAAGCACAAAATTCTTGACGCCATCGGCGATTTGTACCTTTTGGGGCACAGCCTGATCGGCGAATTCAGCGGCTTCAAATCGGGGCACGCGCTCAACAACAAACTGCTGCGCAGCCTGATCAACACGCAGAGCGCCTGGCAGGAAGTGACCTTCAAAAGCTTGGCGGAGGCGCCGATTTCCTACGTGGCCGCAGCTGCCGCGCACGCCTGATTTCCCTACCCGGTCGGCCCTTGCGGCTGCGGCACCACCCGGATTCGGATGCTGTGAATTTCAGCCCCTAAGGACCCCGCCACCCGCTTGCGGATGATTTCCGTGGAGTAGCGCAACCGCGAGGCCCATTGGGCGCCTACGACCCCGATGGTCAAGCGGCCCTGATCCAAGCCCGCGCTCACCACCGCCTCCGCGAGCCTCGACGGCAGCGCCGCGCGAACCTGCTTAAGTACCTGCGACCGCTGCGAGGATCGGACATTAAGTAATGAAAGCCGCTTGCCACCTCTTGCCAGTAACTCGCTGACACTCTTAGGTTTTTGCATTGCACCAACATTTTGGGGGCCGGATTGACATTGGAAAACCGTGCGGAAATCCTTGTTTTGAGTAAGTTTTCTGCATAGTCTACCCTTACTGCTCCGGGGCATACTCGATATACAGGGATGACGCAGGCACGACGCAAGCCACCGGTTTTCAGCATGATGTAGGCGTTGGAAGTAAAAGCTGTATGAATGTCATTCTTGTCGGTCGCAAATCGGGCCGAGTGAAACAATTTGACCTGCACCACCCTGCCGTTCTGTCAGTGGCAGCGCTGCTGGTGCTTGGAATCCTGGGCACGGCGTTCTCCATCGGTATGGGTTTGGGAGCCCGGCATGTGGCCAATCCCATCGATCAGCTGGGTAATTGGTCCGCTGAACTCATAAAGCAAAAAGGCCAGATCGAGGACACGAAACGCGTCCTGCAGGAAAAGGTCAACGCGCTGGCCATGCGTGTCGGCCAAATGAATGCCAATGTGATTCGCTTGGATGCCCTTGGTAAGCGCTTGACCCGTATGGCAAATCTGGATGACGGTGAATTCGATTTCGGCCATCCGCCTGCCATCGGCGGCGCCGAGAACGCGGACGGCCAGCCTGCGCAGATTCCCGACCTGACGGCCATGGTCGACGATTTGCAGACGCAGCTGTCGAGCCGCGAGCAGCAATTGGGCGTGCTCGAAAACATGATTTTGACGCGTGAATTGAACAAGCAGGTCTACCCCGAGGGGCGGCCGGTTCAGGAAGGCTGGATTTCCTCGTATTTCGGGCGCCGCGCAGACCCGTTCACCGGCTATTCGGCGGTGCACAAGGGCTTGGATTTCGCGGGTCCGGAAGGCACGAAAGTCACGGCCGTGGCGGCGGGTCTCGTGACCTACGCCGGCGATCGCTCAGGCTACGGCGTGATGGTGGAAATCAACCACGGCAACGGGTTATCTACGCGCTACTGCCACAACGAGCAGCTGTTGGTAAAGCAGGGCGACATGGTGCGCAAGGGCCAGGACCTGGCATTGATGGGATCCACCGGCCGATCCACCGGTCCGCACTTGCATTTTGAAGTGTTGAAAAACGGCGTCCAGGTCGACCCCCTGCGCTTCGTCGGCGAGGATCGTTAGCCCACCCATTTCCGCCGTTGGGATCGCCGTGGCGAAACGATTTCCTGCTCATCCGGTCTATCCGTACAATACCCCGTTTTCTTTCAAGGACTCCCTCGCGTGTGGAAGCTTCTGACGCAAATATTTGGCAGCCGCAATCAGCGCCTCATTAAAGAGCTGAGCCGCACGGTTGCGGCCGTTAACGCCTTGGAAGCCAGCGTCAGCGCCTTGAAGGACGAGCAGTTTCCCGAGAAGACGCGCGAGCTCAAGGCGCGCTTCGCGGCGGGCACACCCCTGGATGATCTGATTCCCGAAGCCTTTGCCTTGGTGCGCGAAGCCTCGCGCCGCAAGTTGGGGCTGCGCCATTTCGACGTGCAGCTGATCGGCGGCTTGGCCTTGAATGCCGGCAAGATCTCGGAAATGCGCACCGGCGAGGGCAAGACCCTGATGGCCACCCTGCCGGCGTATCTGAACGCCCTTTCCGGGGAGGGAGTGCATGTCGTCACCGTGAACGAATACCTGGCGCAGCGCGACTCGGATTGGATGGGTCCGGTGTTCCGGTTTCTCGGCATGGAAGTCGGCGTCATCAAGAATGCGCAATCGTCGGATGAGAAGCGCGCGGCCTATGCCTGCGACATCACCTATGGCACGAACAACGAATTCGGTTTCGACTACCTGCGCGACAACCTCGCCTTCAGGCTCGAGGATCGCGTGCAGCGCAAGCTGTCATTTGCGATCGTCGATGAAGTCGATTCGATCTTGATCGATGAGGCGCGCACGCCCTTGATCATTTCGGGGCCCGCCGAAGAGAGCACCGAGCTCTACATCAAGATCAACGCCTTGATTCCGCGCCTGGTGCGGCAAAAAGTCGAAGACGGCCCCGGCGACTACGCGGTCGACGAGAAAACCAAGCAGGCCACCTTGACCGAGGACGGTCATGAGAAGGTCGAGCATCTGATGGCGGAGATCGGACTGCTGCGCGACGGCGAGAGCCTGTACGACGCCACCAATATCCGGCTGATGCACCATCTGAATGCCGCGCTGCGCGCGCACTCGCTGTACAAGCGCGATGTCGAGTACATCGTGCGCCAGGGCGAGGTGATCATCGTCGATGAGTTCACCGGCCGCACCATGCAGGGGCGGCGCTGGTCCGATGGCCTGCATCAAGCGGTCGAAGCCAAGGAGGGCGTCAAGGTCCGGGAGGAAAACCAGACCGTCGCATCGATAACCTTCCAGAACTATTTCCGCCTGTATTCGAAACTTTCGGGAATGACGGGAACCGCGGACACCGAGGCATTC
>DATMKO010000104.1:0-12694 GCA_035571175.1 Steroidobacteraceae bacterium
GTCAGGCCGATAAGCACCAGTGCCGCCAGCGCAGCCGCGCCGATCTTCAGATTCCGCATGAGGCATATTCTCCCGATGTTATTGTCAGGGCTTGCGATTTTTGTTGCGGACCCTGCGGCCTGCATTGTCAAGCGGGCCTATTCCTCGAACGATTTGATCAGCTCCAGCATCGCATCGCGCGCATGCGGGTTTTCGAATTCAATGATGATTTTGCCCGCACCGTTCACCTTCTGATGCAATTGCACGCGCACAGAATCGGTCCGAAGCACCTCGCTCACCTCGGATGACTGCGGCGGCTTCGTGGACGTCGCTGGCCCTGCCTCGCGGTTCGGCGCATTGCGTACCAGATTTTCCGTCTCGCGCACCGACAAGCCGCGCTGCGCGATGAGCTGCGCCAATCGCTGCCGCTCGACATCATCCTTGAGTCCCAGCAGCGCCCGTGCATGTCCCATGCTGATGTTCTTGGAATCTATCAGGTCCACCACCGACTCCGGCAACTCCAGTAGCCGGATGAGATTGGAAACTCCGGCACGCGAGCGACCGACGCTCTCCGCAACCTCGGCGTGCGTCAGCGCGAATTCCTCGGTCAAGCGCTTGAGCGCCCTCGCCTCTTCCGCCGCGGTCAGCTGCTCGCGCTGAATGTTCTCGATGAGCGACACCGCCATCGCTTCTTTGTCGGTCAACTCTCGAACTATGACCAGTATGTCCGTAAGGCCCGCCAACCGTGCGGCCTGCCAGCGGCGCTCGCCGGCGACAATTTCATATTTGGCAGCACCGGAACCTCCTGCCGGCAACGGGCGCACGATGATGGGTTGAATCACCCCGTTCGCCTTGATGGAAGCCGCGAGTTCCTCGAGCGGCTCCTGATGGATTTCACGGCGGGGCTGAAACGCACCGGGCCGCATGAGCGATATCGGCAGCTTGCCGCCGCCGCGGCTCGCGCTCACCGTCGGAGCCGCGCCCAACAGCGCCCCCAATCCCCTGCCTAAACCTCGGGATTCAGCCATTGCTAGGGACTTCCACCGAGAACCGTTCCCGGCGAGAGGCCGGCCTCGGCGCAAAATCGCGCGGCTGACAGCTTCTTGCCGCCCCCGTACCTCAGCTTGAACACCTCGATCTGCCCGCCCTGTGCTCCGACGATCATGCTCTCCTCCCCTATGCCGGTGACTGCGCCGATGCTGCCGGCATCCCCCGAAAAAGTGCGCGCCGGGAGTTTGCGCGCGTCGTACAACTGAAGTCTCTTTTGCTCGAACACAGTCCACGCGCCGGGGGCCGGATCGCAGCCGCGAATGAGGTTGTAAATCTGATCGACGTGCGTGTGCCAATTGATCGCTGCTTCCGCATCGCGGCACCAGCCTTCATAGCTCGCCTGAGATTCATCTTGCGCGGTACCTTCGGCGCGCCCGTTCACGACCAGGTCCGCCGCCTCCAGCAGCGCTGCCACGCCGAGTGGAAACAACCGCTCGAAGTACACCTTCCCCAGGGTCTCATCCGGCCCGATCGGAGTGTCCTTCTGCAGGATGATTGGACCTTCATCGAGTCCGTCGGTGGGGCGAAATATGCTGAGGCCGGTGCGAGTCTCGCCCAAGATGATGGGCCAATTGATCGAGCTCGGCCCACGATGGCGCGGCAACAGCGAGGGATGGAATTGAATGGTCCCGTGGCGCGGAATGGCGGTGAAATCCTCGGGCACGTACTGCACCACGTAGGCCATCACCGCGAGATCGACGCCGAGGGCGCGCAGGGTTTGACGCGCTTCCTCCCCCCTGAGTGAAGGCAGCGCATACAGCGGAATTGCGCGTTGTTCTGCCGCGAGGCGCAGCGGATCCGGCGCCTCGCCCGTTTTTTCAGGCGCGCAAAATACTCCGGCAACAGTGTCGCGCCGCCGCTCGAACGCCTCGAGCACCGCTTTGCCGAAGTCTCTTTGTCCCACGATCGCGATGCGCATTGATTCTCTCAATCTCATATATCATCGGGCGCGCATCAGCGCGGTTTTCCAAGGATACCTGCAATCGATGAAAAAGCTTCTGTACCAATTCGATACGGACCATCTGCCTTCAGTATTTGACAATGTCGCGGGCTACGACGGCGGCGCCGACCACATTTCGGCCTACGGCGGAGTGAATGCCGACAACGTCGGCGCTCTCGTGGAAGGCGCAATTTTCACCCGCTCGCCGAAAGATAAAAAGAATACCGCCATTTTTGTCGGCGGCGCCAATATGCCGGCGGGAGAGGCGCTGCTGGCCGCGATTTGCGCCAAGTTCTTCGCGAAATTCCGCGTCTCCGTGATGTTCGACTGCAACGGCTCAAATACCACGGCTGCCGCCGCGGTTGCATGCTTTGGCGTCGGCCGCACGCTCTCCGGCAAGCGTGCGGTGATTCTCGCAGGTACAGGTCCCGTCGGGCAACGCGCTGCGGTATTGCTGGCCCGCGAGGGTGCCACAGTGGCGATCACCGGTCGCAAACGCGCCGTGGTTCAGGCGGCCTGCGATGCGCTCAAATCGCGTTTCGGGGTTGAAATCGCAGCCATCGAGGCACCGACCAACGTCGAACGCGGAGCCGCTGCCTTGGGCGCGCACATCCTGCTTGCCACCGGAGCTGCGGGAGTGACGCTGCTCGACGCGAAACAGTGGCAGGAGAATCCATCGCTGGAAATCATTGCCGATGCCAATGCATCGCCGCCGGCGGGTATCGACGGTGTTGGGCTCATGGACCGAGGCGTGGGCAGTCATGGCAAGATACTGTTTGGAGCTTTGGGCTTTGGCGCGCTCAAGCTCGCAGTGCACCGCGCGTGTATCGCGCGCCTGTTCGAGCAAAACGATTTGCTGCTCGACACCGATGAGATCTACAAGATCGCCAAGAGCATGGTCGCCATATGATCACGGAAAGTTCTGTCGACAAGTTTCTGGATGATTTGGCCAGCGGTGCGCCGACACCGGGGGGCGGCAGCGCCGCAGCCATCATGGGCGCCATGGGCGCAGCACTGATTTCCATGGTCTGCAATGTCACTGTCGGCAAGAAGGGACTGGAAGCGGTCGAGCCCGAGATGAAATCGTTGCGCGAGCAGTCCGAGAAATTGCGCGCGCGACTGGCCGCGATGGTGGCTGAAGATATCGCCGCGTTCGATGGCTTGATGGCTGCATACCGGCTTCCCAAATTGAGCGAGACCGACAAGGTGCGGCGCACCGAGGCAATTCAAACCAGCTTGCGCGCTGCCACCGAGACGCCACTGGACTGTGCGCGCGCCTGTTCGGAAGTCATTGATGTTGCGCAGCGCGCCGCCGAGGCCGGCTACTCGGGCGTGATCAGCGATGCGGGTGTCGGAGTCCTCGCTGCCTACGCGGCACTGCGCAGCGCCGCCCTGAACGTCTACATCAATGCGCCCTCGCTCAAGGATCGGGAATTTGCGCGCCAAGCGACTTCTGAAGTGGCTGATCTGCTCGAGGCTGGTGCCCGGCGCAGTGAAGCGGTGTATGCATTAGTGCGCGGCCGAGTGGGCTGAGGAAACCTGCAGAACCGCTGAATCCCGCAGCGACTATTTCAGCTTGACAGCCTTTTATCACCCTGGTACCTTTTTATATAAAGGTAGCTTGCTTCAATGACGAACGACCCGAAATTCAACCCCATCCGCAAGGGACTGCTCGAGTTCCTGATCCTGCAGATCATTTCTGCCGACAAGGTGTATGTGGCCGACATGATGAGCCGGCTGCAGGACACCGACTTCGCGACCCAGGAGGGCACTTTGTACCCTTTGCTCAGCAAGCTGCGCCGCGAAGAGTTGGTGGACTATGAGTGGCAGGAATCCGGTTCAGGGCCGCCCCGCAAGTACTACAAATTGACTGCCAAGGGAAAGTCGCAGCTCTCCGAGTTCAAGGACTATTGGGCGTATCTCAACACAACAATCAACCAGTTAGGTCGCTGATCATGAACACCGTCATCATCATTAATCTCAACGGCAACGCCTTTCATCTCGACGAACGGGGCTTCGAAAGCCTGCGCGCGTATCTGGAGCGTGCTCAAACCCAGCTGCAGGACAATCCCGACAAGACCGAGATCATGGCGGACCTCGAACAGGCGATCGCGGACAAGTGCGCCCATTTCTTGCAGCCGCATAAAAATGTGCTGAGCGCCGCTGAAATCGCAGATGTCCTCAAGCAGATGGGGCCGGTCGAGACGGATGGCGCCCAGCCGTCGCAAAACTCCGCAGCCAAAGAGCAGCCGCGCGCGACGACGTCGCACTGGGACACGCCCAAACGGCTGTATCAGATCCGCGAAGGCGCAATGATCAGCGGCGTCTGCACCGGGATCGCGGCATATTTCAACACCGATGTCACGATCGTGCGCATTATATTCGTCGCGCTCGCGTTGTTGACCGGCGGAATTTGGATACTGGTGTACATCGCGATGATGCTGGTCATCCCGTTTGCGAACACCGACGAAGAACACGCCGCGGCTGCCGGTGCTCCCTTCAACGCCCAGGAAGTCATCGATCGGGCCAAGAAACACTACGGCGAATTCAAGGACAGCAAGGAGTGGCGCCGCCACTGGCGTCAGCAGCGCCGCGAGTGGCGGCGCAGGTGGCACGATGGGGCGTACTGGTGGGCACACAACCTGCAGCGCAATGTGCAGCAGTTCAGCGCGCACCCTGCTTATGGCGCCCAGTTGGTTGCAGGCCTGCTGATTCCGTTTCTCGCGATCTTGAGCGCCGTGGTCTTCTGTCTATGGATCGTCGCAGTCGTGCAGCTCGCCACCAGTGGCACGATCTTCGGCTGGGCAATCCCCGCATCGATGCCGCTGTGGGTATCCATCCTCATCCTGATATTCATCTACAGCGCGATCTCGCAGCCGCTGCGCCACGCGCGCCGCGCGATCTACTTCAATACCGGCGGCTACAACTACTCGTGGTTCGCCGCGTTGGATGGATTGCTGGCGCTCGGCGTTTTGGCACTGGTCTGTTGGTTCGCCTACACGCACTTGCCGCAGGTGCACGAGTTCTTCCAGCATTTCAACGAGAACTGGCAAACGATGTGGAGCAACATCGTCGAATCATTTCGCCGCACCGGAGTTGCGATAGGCCTGAACCGCATTGCGGAGTCTGTTTAGATCCGCATGCCGCGTGACGATGTCGCTGCGGTCCGCGGCGACGCGCATGTCGCGCAACACTTGCAGCGAACGCAGCAGCACGGGCAACGGCGGACCGCTGGCGGTCACGCCCTGCAGCGCCGGTTCCTTGAGATCCACCGCCGGGGCCTCGATGAACCGCTTGACCAGCGCGTCGTGATGCTGAGCGGCCGTTTGGCCGAACAAATCGCAAACCTCGAGGTAGTCCGCGGCGTTGGCCTGAAACCAAGCGCTGTCGGCGTGATCGTCGATCAGCGGCAAAAACTCGTCCAGCAGGCTGGTGAACGTCATGCAACTTCGCAGCCTGGCTTGATCGGCGGGCAGCATGAACAGCATTTTGTCGACCAACAGTTGTGCGTAATTGGGATCGTTGGCGCGACATAGACCCAACAGCAGATCCAGTTCGTTGATGCCGGAGAAATCCCCGGCATTTGCGCCCCGATACTCCTGTCTTCCGACCCGGTATGGCTTGTAGTACGGCCGCACCGAGTAGAAAAACCGCTGCACGTCCAGATCGCGTATCAGCCGGTCATTGCAGCGTATGACATCGCGCAACGCCTGCTTTGCAGCGTCGAACGCGACGTCCACCACCGGACTCGAGACGCCGAGATGCACGACGCTGGTGAGCGCATCCGCCGCGCGCTGCAGCGAAAGAATTCCGCGCGTGTTCTCATCGATGAAAAGAAACTCATCCGCCAGCGTGGTAAAACTCTTGCGCACGCCGGCGCGCGCCTTGTTGTAGGTCGCGAGATGTCCGGTGGAGAACCTGGGCGCCATGCCGAGCGAGGCGCCGACATGCATGGCCAGCGATGACGCCTCCGGAAACGGCGATTTCTCTTCGCGCATCGGATTGGTGAGCTCGTGGCGCCGCAGCGCTCCCAAGTACATGCCGACGCTGCCGAGAACACCAAATGCGCTCTCGAATCCGTCGCCGGTGTTGCCTTCCGCGAGCAATGCGACGACGTGCGCGTGGCCTTCGTCGCGCAGGTTGGCCTTGATCGGATCGCCGCAGCCGAGCACCTGAGCCCGATCGGCCTGCGCGAAGTAGAGATTCTCCAGCTCGGTATTCATCTGCACGAAGGATGTGCGTATCCAGTGCTCGAATGCTTCGGCCTTGTTCATGGGGATTGGCTCACGGCAATGCGCCGGACAGACAGTGCGCGATGCACGCCGCCTCCGCCGCTGTGTTGTAGATATGAAACGACAGCCGCAGCACCGTTCCGCGGCAGTCGAAGCGCACGGCATTGGCTTGCAGTGCCCGCAGGACATCCGGCAGCGCGTCGCCAGCGGTCAAGCAGATTGTGCCCCCGGTCCTGCCGAGATCGATTCGCGCACGCCAGTCGGCGGGCAGGCCATCGCGAAAAATGTTCAGCAATTGGTTGTTGTGCGCGCGTAGCGCGGCAATGCCGATATTTGCCAGCACTTGCATGCTTTGCGCGGCAATCGCATACGGCGCAATGCAAGGGGTCCCGCCCCAAAACCGCCTGGCATCCGCGGCAAACTCAAACGAATGTACATCGAACTCGAATGGATCGGCGTGCGAGAACCAGCCGACATCCAGCGGCGCAAGATGCTGCACCAGCGCCGGACTGATCCACATGAAACCCGCCCCAGGGCCGCCGCACAGCCATTTGACGCAACTGCCCAGCACGATGTCGGCGGCAAAGTCGGTCACGGACAAAGGCAAAATTCCCGCCGATTGCGCGACGTCGACAATGCAAAGGATGCCTCGCTCCCGGCACAGCATTGCAATCTTCGCAACCGGTGCGACCACTCCGGTATTTGAATGCGCGTGGGTAACCAGCACCGCTGCGACATCGGCGGTCAACGCCTCGGCCCAGACGTCTGCGTTGGACGGATCATGGCTGCGCGCCAGCAATCGTAAATTGAAGCCCATCTGGCAAGCTCGCTGCAGAACAAAGGCAAGCGAGGGAAACGAATCCTCCGCGGCCAGCAGCACCGTACGCTGACCCGCCTTCGGGATCGCGGGCAACAGCTTCGCGAGACCCGAGGACAGGTTTGATTGCGGACAGTAATCCTCCGCATTGCCGCCGAGCAGCTTCGCCAGATGCTCTTTGAAAGCCGCGATCACTGTCAGCCACGAATCCCATGCATCGCCGCCCAACTGTTGCCAGGGCTGCAGATAATTCGCGTGGATTGCGTCGCCGCTCAGTTTCGGCAGGCAACCGACCGAATGCGTCAGGCAATAAGGCCCGGGGCCGGGAACGTAAAATTCATCGCGATGCATGCTGGCCGCTCACCCTGGAAGAATACAGTGATATTCTGCGCTCGTCGCCACGACCAGGGAGCGCCAATGCCAGGCAGATTGGACGGAAAAGTTGCAGTCATTACCGGGGCAACCAGCGGCATCGGCGCGGCAACGGCGCGCCGCTTCGTTGCCGAGGGTGCGCGCGTGGTCATCGCGGGCCGCTCCACGGAGCGCGGCAGCGCGCTCGCCGCCGAACTCGGCAGGCAGGCGATTTTCCATCGAGCCGACGTGATGCACGAATCCGAGATCGCCGCTGTCATCGATGCGGCGGTCGAGCGTTTCGGACAGCTCGATTGCTTGTTCAACAACGCCGGCGCTTCGGCCCCGGGGGAAATCGACACCATCACCGAACAGCAATTTGACTACGGCATGAAGCTGCTGCTCGGCAGCGTCATGTTCGGCATCAAGCACGGCGTTCGCGTGATGAAATCCCGCGGCGGATCCATCATCAACAATTCCAGCATTGCCGGGCACCGTTTGGGCCAGGGCGGAGCCTTGTATTCCGCGGCGAAGGCCGCCGTGAGCCACGTCACGCGCATTGCCGGGGCGAAGTTCGGCCCCAACGCAATCCGGGTTAATTCGATTTCGCCGGGCGCGATCGCCACGCCGATTTTCTGGGGCGGCTCCGCCAGGGCGGAGACCCTAAGCGCCGAGGACAACGCGCGCAAGCTCGCGAAACTCGAGGGCAACCTGGCACGCGCTACGCCGCTGCCGCGCTCCGGCTTGGCCGATGACATTGCGCACGCGGCGGTGTTCCTGGCGAGCGATGAAGGCAGCTTTGTAAATGCACACGATCTTGTGGTCGACGGCGGCCGCATCGCGCAATTCTTCGAACGAGCGCCACACAACGCATAAGACTTGACGCAACCGGCAACAATGTTCAGGAAATTGCTCATCGCCAACCGCGGCGAAATAGCCATCCGCATCGCGCGCACGGCGGCGGAAATGAGCATCGCGACCGTTGCGATCTACCCGCAGGACGACTCCGCATCCTTACATGTGACGAGCGCCGACGCCTCATTGGCGCTTGCCGGTTCTGGTCCGGCGGCATATCTCGATGGACCGCAGATCCTGCGTCTCGCGCTCGAGGCGGGCTGCGATGCCATTCATCCTGGCTATGGTTTCCTGAGCGAGAATGCCGCGTTTGCGCGGCTTTGCAACAATGCCGGCATCGCCTTTGTCGGACCGGCGCCCGAAACGCTGGTGTTGCTCGGCGATAAGAGTCAGGCGCGAGCCTTGGCGCGCAAGATTGGCGCGCCGGTGCTGCCAGGGTCGAGCGGCGCAGTCACTCTGGCGCAAGCCGAGCATTTTCTCGCCGGGTTGGGCCCGGGCGGCGCCGTGATGCTGAAAGCCCTGGCCGGCGGCGGTGGCCGCGGCATGCGCGAGGTGCGCAATCCTGCGCATATGGCCGGCGCCTACGAGCGATGCCGCTCGGAGGCATTGCAGGCGTTTGGCATCGGCGAGCTCTATGTGGAACAGCTTTTGCCGCGCGCCCGTCACATCGAGGTGCAGATAGTCGGCGACGGTTCCGAGGTCGTCCATATTTGGGACCGGGAGTGCAGCGCGCAGCGCCAGCGGCAGAAGCTGATTGAAACTGCGCCGGCGTTCGGCTTGCCCGCGAAATTGCGGGCCAAACTCCTGGAACTGTCCGTGGCGTTGGGAAAGACGGTGAATTATCGCTGTGTGGGCACCATTGAGTTTCTGCTCGATATGGATGCGAACAGCACCATGCCGTTCGCCTTCATCGAGGCGAATCCGCGCCTTCAGGTCGAGCACACCGTTACCGAAGCGATCACGGGCCTTGATTTGGTCCGCATTCAATTGCAGATCGCTGCCGGCGGCACTTTGGCGAAGCTGGGGCTGCGTCAGCTTGCGATTCCCGCGCCGCGCGGCGTAGCGATCGAGTCGCGCATCAATATGGAGACGATGAATGCCGACGGCAGTGCGAAGCCGGCCGGCGGCACATTGTCGGTGTATGAACCCGCATCGGGTCCCGGCGTGCGCGTCGATGGCTTCGGCTATGCCGATTATCACACCAGCGTGAGATTTGACTCGCTGCTGGCCAAACTGATCGTGCACTGCGTTGACGGCGACTTGGGCGCCGCTGCGCGCAAAGCCGAACGCGCATTGAAGGAATTTCGCATCGCCGGCGTCGCGACCAACATTCCCTTCCTCAGGGCGCTGCTGCGCCATCCCGACTTCGCGGCCGCGCTGGTCCATACGGGATTTGTCGAGCAGCACGCGAAGGCGTTGTGCGCCGCCGCCGACGCTGAGCCGGCTGCAACGGTGGTTCGCGGCCGGCGCCCCGGCGCCAAGATCGAGACGACGGATCCGCTCGCGGTGCTGATTCACGGCAAGGGGGCCGGCGCCCCGGCGACTGTAACTGCCGCGCAGGAGGCCGGAACGACCGCCCTGCCCGCACCCTTGCAGGGAACCATTATCAGCATCGCCGTCGCCATCGGCCGGGCGGTGCGCGCCGGCGAGCCGGTACTGATCATGGAATCCATGAAGATGGAGCATGTGATCACTGCGCCGATCAGCGGCTTGGTTCGCGCCCTGACCGTATCTGAAGGCGATACGGTGTTCGAGGGCCACGCTCTCGCTTTCATCGAAGCATCGGATGTTGCCGGCGCGGCCGCGGAGTCCAGGGAAAACATCGATCTTGATTTCATACGGCCCGATTTGAAGGCCGTGATCGAGCGCGTCGACGCCACCTTGGATGCCGGCCGTCCGCAGGCGGTCGCACGTCGCCGCAAAACCGGTCAGCGCACGGCGCGCGAGAATGTCGACGATTTGCTCGATTCCGGCTCCTTCATCGAATACGGCAGCTTGGTGGTGGCAGCGCGGCGCAAGCGGCATTCGCTGGAAAAGCTGATCCAGCAAACACCGGCGGATGGCATGGTGATGGGCCTGGGCCGCGTGAATGGCAAGGATTTTGGCGATGAGGCGGCGCGCTGCGCCGTCATGGCGTACGACTACACGGTCCTCGCCGGCACGCAAGGCGCCTACAACCACAGAAAAATGGACCGCCTGATCGAGATTGCAGAGCGCTACCGCCTGCCGACGGTTTTTTTCTGCGAGGGCGGTGGCGGCCGCCCGGGCGACACCGAGGGCGGCGGCTTCACCCGCGGCTTCGAGTACTGGGCGCGCATGTCGGCGGTCGCGCCCTTGATCGGAATCACCTCCGGACGCTGCTTCGCCGGCAATGCCTCGGTGCTCGGATGCTGCGATGTGATCATTGCCACCAAGGGTTCGAACATCGGCATGGGCGGACCGGCGATGATCGAGGGCGGCGGACTGGGAATTTTTCGGCCCGAGGAAATCGGCCCCGTGGATGTGCAGCAACCCAACGGCGTCATCGACATCCTCGCCGAGGATGAAGCCGACGCCGTTCGCATCACGAAAAAATATCTATCTTATTTTCAAGGCACGCTGGCCGGCTGGACTTGCGCCGATCAGCGCCTGCTGCGCCGGGCAATTCCCGAAAACCGCGTGCGGGTCTATGACATCCGGCAGCTGATCGAGACGCTGGCCGATACCGGCTCGGTGCTGGAATTGCGGCCGAAATTCGGAACCACCATGATCGCCGCATTGATCCGCATCGAGGGAAGGCCTTTGGGGGTGATTGCCAACAACCCCAAGGTGCTGGGCGGCGCCATCGATTCGGACGGCTCCGACAAAGCCGCGCGCTTCCTGCAGATCTGCGAGGCGTTCGACATTCCCGTGCTTTCACTCTCCGATACGCCGGGCATGATGGTGGGTCCCGAGGTTGAAAAAACCGCGCTGGTCCGACACTGTTCGCGCCTGTTCATCATCGGTGCAAACTTGACCGTGCCGCTGCTCAGCGTGGTGCTGCGCAAGAGCTATGGATTGGGCGCGCTTGCGATGACCGGCGGCAGCTATCCCGCTTCTGTGTTCGCCGTCGCCTGGCCAACCGGGGAATTCGGCGGTATGGGGCTCGAGGGCGCGGTAAAGCTTGGCTACCGCAACGAACTCGCGGCCATCACCGACCCTGCGGAGCGCAAAGCAAAATTTGACGAGATGGTTGCGGCCGCCTATGAGCAAGGCAAGGCATTGAACTACGCCTCGAGCTACCACATCGATGAAGTCATCGATCCCAAGGACACGCGCCGTTGGATAATCGGGTCGTTGCGCTCGCTGCCGCCTCCACCTGAACGAGCGGAGAAAAAGCTGCGCTGGATTGACGCCTGGTAGTCGCGCTGGCGGGCGCAGGCATACGACAATAAGGGGGGTGCGATGACAACGCTTTTCGCAGCGACGATTCTGGCCATGGTCACGGCGCAAGTGATCCATCCCGACCAATTGACGGGAAACGATGCGACAGCCGAACCGCGTCCGCCCCGGCCTGCCATTGAGATCGGCGCTCCGCCCACCACGGTGCAGACCAAGGACGGCAAGACCGTGCAGAATGGCCTGCGCTCCAGCGACTATGAATATGCGTTGGGCGACGGGGTCACGTCCAAGGATGTGGTGTATTTCAGCGAGGGCATCGCGTGCTATGCCAAGATTTTTTATCCGCAGGGTTTCGATCCCAAGCGCAAGCCCGGGATCCCCGCGGTGGTGCTGGGCCAAGGATACGCGGGATCGCATGTATCGATCGAGAAGTATGCCAATCGATTCGCCGCGAAAGGCTTGGTGGCCATGGCGATCGACTATCGCGGCTGGGGCTTCTCGGAAGGATTCCCGGAATTGGTGAAACCGGTGATTGGGGGCGGCACTGCGCGCGACAACACGCGATTCGTCGTCAAGGCCACGGAAGTGCGCATCAAGCGCACCAAGCTCATCCCGCAGGAGCAGCAGCAGGATTATCGCAATGCCATTTCGTACATCCAGGGCGAACCCGGCGTCGACTATCAGCGCATCGGAGTGTGGGGCTCTAGTCTTGCGGGCGGCAACGCCACCGTTGTGGCCGGCCAGGATGCCCGGGTGAAAGCGGTTTCCGTGCAGGTGCCCGCCATCGCCGGTCCCAGCGGCATTCCGGGCCGGGCCCATCTTTCCGGCCCCATGCGCGAAGATGCCATCAAGCGCGCGCGCGAAGGTCAGGGGCACGAATATGTCACCGGCTTCTCGCGCTACTTCGCAGTCGATCAGTACCAGCAATATGCGGCATTTCAAGAAAACTATGTCGGCTTCTGGGCCAGCAAAATCGACGTCCCCTACCAGGCGATCGCCGCGGAAAGCGATCAACTCATACCCCTGGACGGCGTCAGGGCCGCCGTGGATCGCATGAGCGGTCCGCACAATCTGATCGTGGTGCCCGGGATCTCTCATTTCGAGATGTAT
>DATMKO010000105.1:0-6599 GCA_035571175.1 Steroidobacteraceae bacterium
GCGACTGGGCAAGTTTCTTGCGAATCTCGTTGCGAGCGCTTGAGTCGCGGTCGGCCACGTTCATTCCTCGTCCGACAAGATGCGCTCGAGAATCACGCGGTCTTCCTGCCACTCACGACACACATCTGCGAGCAGCGGCGATCGCGCGCGCGCCAGTCTCGATAGATAAATGGCGGCCGCGATGGCCAGCACCAGAAACCCGCCGCCCATCCAGGCAATCGCCGCCACCCGGTAGGGCTTGTCCCAGGTGTATGCCACGACGCCAAGACACGCCAACATCACCGCAAAAAGCGCGCAAATGGCGACCACGCCGATTGCCACCAACTGTGCCGCAAGTTCGCGCTGCGCCCTTGCCAGGTCCAACTCCACGAGCTCGATGTAGGCGCCGACATGCCGCATCAGCGCGGGGGCAGCCTTCGGCAGTGACCATAGAGCCCGCATCGTCGTTATGAACGGCGCGTCGCCAGGATGCCCACCACCGCTCCGACCAGGGCCGCGATGCCGATCGCCTGCCACGGACTTTCGCGAACATAGTCGTCGGCGGTGCCGGCAATATCCTGCGCTTGCCGCTTTAGGCTGCCGGCGCCGTCGGTAAGACTCTGCTTCGCGGCATCGACCGCGCGTTGCACCTTGCCGCGCATTCGCACCACGTCCGCGTCCTTCAAGTCCGCGATCCGCGCCATGAGATCCTCCACATCTGCGATCAAATTCTTGATCTCGCCGGATGCGGCCGATTTGATGTCGCTGATGCCGTCGCTCACGTCGTTCTTGACACGGCGGCCGGTGGCACGGGCCTGGTCTGCCGCATTCTCGAAATTCGCGTCCATGTCGATCTCCTGAAGTGGATAAGGTCCGCCACTGTCACGCACCGCGGCAGTCCGCGCCATCGGCTTAGCCAGTGGCCTCCCTGTAGGAAATGCCTCACATGGTAGACTTTAGGCCAGTAGCGCGGGCAATAACATGAAAATTTTTGGTGAGGAACTGGGCCGATTTGGCCGGTGGTATATCGCCTTGCCGCCGCTTCTGCTGATCGGGTTCCTTACGGGCCTGTTCTTTGTCGCAGTCGCCGGCCAGACGCGGCTCAATCTGGCCAACCAGCGCCTGCACGATGCTCAAACCCGGCAATTGGCACTAACCGAGTTCGCGCGTCTCCTAACCGCTGCGGAATCGGCACAGCGCGGGTATGTGCTGACCGGCGAGGCTCCCTATCTCCAACCCTATACGGATGCGGTCGCGAAGGTCGGAGCCGCACTCGATCGTCTACAAGAGTCCTATAAGGCCGAGAACGGCGGCAGCGAGATTCGTGATCTGCGGGTTCTAACCGGCAAGAAGCTGGGGGAGCTCGAGGATACGGTCGCGCTGTACAAGAAGCGGGGCGTCGCCCCGGCCCTGAACGTGGTGCGCACGGATGTGGGTAGGCGCACCATGGATGAAATCATGGCAATCGTCGGCACGATGCTGCGTGAGGAAGCAGGCGAGATGTCGGCGGCCACGGCCCATTGGGAGGACGATTTTCGACTGTCGCGCTGGGTGTCGGCCGCCGGAGCAATCTTCAACATTGGCCTCGTGCTGCTGGCAATCCGGCTGGTCTACAACGACATGCGCCGCCGCGCTCGCCAGGCGATCGACCTGCGCGATCAGAAGCTGGAACTGGAGCAGCAGGTCGATTCGCGGACGCGCGAGCTGGCGGCGCTCTCCACGCATTTGCAGGGCGTATCGGAGCAGGAAAAGGCTGCTTTGTCGCGCGAGTTGCACGATGAACTGGGCGGCCTGTTGGTGGCCGCCCGCATGGATCTGTCCTGGTTGCAGCAGCGGCTGCAGACTTCGGATCCCGGCATCGAGCAGCGTTTCAAGCGCATTCACGAGTCGTTGAGCGCCGGCGTCGATTTGAAGCGCCGCGTCGTCGAAGAACTGCGCCCGACGCTGCTCGACAACATGGGCTTGTTCGCGGCGCTGCGGTGGCAATTCAAGGAAACGTGCCGCCGCACCGGTCTTCGCTGTACGGAAACGATTCCCGAGACCGAGATCGCATTCAGCCCCGACGCCGCCATCGGCGTTTTCCGCATTGCCCAGGAAGCGCTCACCAACATTCTCAAGCACGCGGAGGCAAAGTCCGCGGATCTTCACATTGAAATCCGCGACGCTACCTTCGCTTTGCGCATTTCGGATGACGGCAAGGGCATTGCCGCCCACCGCTTGAAGACCAGCACTTCTCACGGTCTGGTCTCGATGCGTCATCGTATTGCCGAACTGGGGGGCACGTGGCAGATTGTCAGCCCGGGCGGCGGCGGCACCATCGTGACCGCCGTCATTCCGCTGCACCGGATGCTTCTGCCGCAACCGCAAGAAGTGGACGAGATCGCGTTCAGCTCCGGCTCCGGCCAAACCTAGTGCTTCGAAAGATGCGCCTCGCAGATCTCGTGAAGCACTTCCGGAAGCCGGCCATAGTCGCGTGCTTTGTCCAGGAAGTGACTGGCGCCCAGCGCGATCGCGGCATTCTTGTACTCAGGCAGGTCGTAGTTCGTCAGCACGATGATGCGCGGCTTCTTCTGCGCGCTGGCCAGTGCGCGCATCACTCCGAAGCCGGTGCCCTGCTTCAGGTGCAGATCCAGGATGATCACATCGACCGGCCGGCTTTTGAACGCCGCCAGTGCTCCGGCCTCGGAATCCGCCGTGCCGACCAATTCTATGTCCGCGATCTGCCGCAGTGCTTCGGTCAATCGCTCGGTCAAAACTTTCGAGTCCTCGACCAGTAACACCCGCAATGACTGCGTCATTATCATTGCGCCCCTGACGGCGAATTCGCGTTGCAATGTGTGGGTCGGAGTAATTTCACGGCGTGCTTATTGTATGAGACCGTTGCGCAACGCATAGGAGGTTATGTCGGCGTTCGCCGAGAAACTCATTTTCTCCAGAATGCGGCTCCTGTACGTACTCACGGTTTTCACGCTGAGGCTGAGCTCATTGGCGATATCCGAGACGCCCCGGCCCGCCGCTATCTTACAAAAAATCTGAAATTCACGGGTGGAGAGCCGCGCATGCAGCGGCTTGTCGGGGTCGCCGTCCAGATCGGCCACGAGGATTTCCGCAAGCGCCGCGCTGACGTAGCGCCGGCCGGACAGCACCGTGCGCACTGCCTTCATCATTTCCTCCGGATCGCTGTCCTTGGATAGATAGCCGCTGGCGCCGGCCCGCAGCACGTTGACGGCGTATTGCTGCTCGGGCAGTCCGCTCATGACGAGAACCTTGACATTCGGATAGCCGGTTTGAATATGCCTCAAGATATCCAGCCCGCTGCGGTCCGGCATATGAATGTCGAGAAGCACCAGGTCCCATTCTTGTTTACGAAGCTGATCCAGTGTCTCATTGCCGCTGCCGGCCTCACCTACCGCGTCAATGTTGGCATCCGCCTCGAGAAATTGCTTGAAGCCTGCTCGAACCACCGCATGATCGTCTGCGATCAGTACACTTGTCACCTTTGTTCTCCGAAGTCCGCAGCTAGGAATTCACGCACTCTTGGCTTTGCGAGTACCCGTTGAGCTTGTTATACAAGGTCTTGAGACTGCAGCCCAGTGCATCGGCAGCCCGGCGCTTGTTACCTTTGAAGTAATCAAGAGTGGCCTCTATCAATGAACGCTCCATGTCGTGGATCCGCGATCCGACGCGGATATCCAAGCGCTCGCGCTCGGCGCCGCTATTGTGAACCAGCGGCTTCAGCTCCAGCGTGGAGTCGGCGAGAATGAATGCGCGCTCGATGCAGTTGCGCAACTCGCGGACATTTCCCGGCCATGAATGCTGCCTCAGCATTGCACACGCCGGCGCCGACAGGCGCTTTTGGGTCTTGGCTTGCGCGTTGAGCTCGGCGAGGAAGTGCATGGCGAGCAGCTCCGCATCGTCGGCGCGGTCGCGCAGCGGCGGCATCTCGATGGGAAAAACCGCCAGCCGGTACAGGAGATCCTCGCGAAACTGGCCGCTCTGCACCACCTGCAATGGACAGCGATTGGTCGCGGCGATGAACCGCACGTCGCACGAGTACTCGGTGCTCGCTCCGGCCCGATAAAACCTGCCGGTCTCGAGCACGCGCAGCAGCCGGACCTGCAAATCCTTCGGCAATTCGGTTATTTCGTCGAGCAACAGCGTCCCGCCTCGTGCCCGCTCGAATGCGCCGGCGCGCGCCGGCGCTGCCCCGGGGGCTTCCTCAGTGCCGAACAATTCGGCTTCGATGAGGCTGGCGGGTATGGCACCGCAATTGATCGAAATGAAGGCCTTGCCGCGCCGCGCGCTGAATTCGTGAATCGATCGTGCCGCCAACCCCTTGCCGGTACCGCTTTCGCCGGTCAGCAGGACGCCGGCTTCGGTTGGGCCGACGCGCTCGATGAGGCGAAATACCTCCTGCATGGCAGCCGAAGCTCCGTGCAGCGGGCCGTTCTCCGCCATGGACGAGGTCGATGCGGAGTACTCCGAAAAACTGCGGCTGACACCAATCATTTCCACCTCCTAAGGTCGCGTCGAGCGCGCTTGACCCTTGGGGCGTCGGGCTGTGCACCACCAGGGCTTTGGCGTCCCCGGCGACGCACCCCCGGGCCCGACGCCCCTGTAATTCCTGCAAACAGGTTGCTAGTTTGTAACCTGCGCAGATGCAGTCGCTAGGGCTGGAGGCTGAACCTCGAATCGGAATTTAGGCTATCGCGTGTCGGTGTTTGTCTGACATTTCACAGCGGCGAAAAAGCTATGCGCCGCGGGCGGCAGCCCCGCAGCGCCAGCAGGTGGTGAATTGCGCCTCGAGCTCCTCGCCGCATTGCCAGCAAGTCCAGGGAGCCTCCGCGGGTGCGGCCGCCGCGCTTGCCAGGGCACGCAAAGCGCGCGATTCGGATGCCTCATCGACCCACAACTGCGGCCAGGTTTCCAGCATGGGCAGATCGCCCAATGCGCCGGCCAGGTATTGGTTGCGCAGTTCGCATTCGATTCCGGCGCTGATCAGCACATTGCGTGCATGCGCAACCTGCAGCAGCGAAGCTGCGCGGTACACGAGCTTCATGAACCTCCTGATATGGAACGACCTGTCAAATCGTTCGCTGTGATTGATGATCATTTTCTGTCAGCCAAGCGCAAGTGGACAGCGGCCGGGGCAGCAGTCGTCGACGGTTGATCACTCTGATATTCGTGGATCGAGCGCAAGCACTCGCCATCATGGTCGTGATTCGTCGGGAGCTGCCTCGGACTAGCGTCGCGGGTCCGGCCAGAAAGGCCTGTCGCATAGGAGATAACGAGGATTCTCCTTTGCCGTGTGCCATCCCAGCCGCTGACCGTTTGTGCCTGTACGAGTTCATAGAACGATTTCTTTCTACCTCAAGCAGCACGCCGCAGCAGTGCCCGGCGTGGCGATTCCGTGTGCGCGCGCTCGGCGGCAACCCCGATGGCCCAGATGAAGCCCAAGAGCTCCCGACCCACGGCGGTGATGACCTGTTGCTTGGCCTTGCCTTTCGCCAAGAGCTTCGCGTAGCGGGCGTGCAAACGGTGCTGGGCTTTCCAGGCCATCGCCTTGATCTCCTCGCTCTGATCGCGTTGCCGAGCCTGCAACCTGGGCCCCAGCCCAGGACGATGCCGGTAGGCCCAGGCCGCTTCCACCACGATGCGCCTCAAGTGTGCGCTGCCGGCTTTACTGATGGCCCCGCGGCGGATGCGCTCTCCGCTCGAGTGCTCGCGCGACACGATGCCGCTGTAGCCCATCAGTTGCCGCGGGTGCGCAAAGCGCGACACCTCACCAAGTTCGGCCATGATCGACACCGCGCTCACCTTGGCGATCCCGCGCAGGCTTTGCAGCGCCTCGATCACCGCCCGCATCTTCTCGGGCAGCGTCTCAATCGCCGTATCGATCGAGCGCTCTAGGCGCAAGATGCGCTCCGCTGCATGCTCCACTTCGTGCAAGTAATCCACCAGCGTGGCCTGCTGCGCGGCTTGCTCGAAGCACTGACGCCTAACCCAGGCCAGATGCTTCATGCTCCACGCCGCGCTCCCCTCGGGTGGCCGCCGACCATGACGCAGCAGGAACTTGCCGAGCCGATTGCGAGCCCGCAGCTGATCGCGCTTCCCAGCCAAGCGTGCTCGCACCAGATCCCGAAGCGCCTCATGCGCCGCATCCGGTACCCACACCGCCGTCAAATCCCCCGCACGGTAGCAGCGCGCCAACTTCTGCGCGTCGCGCCGGTCTGTCTTGACCCGATCCCCGGCCTTCACCGGAACCAGTGTCGGTGCCACTACCTCACACTTAACACCCAACTCGCTCAACTGCCAGTACAGTACGTAGCCGGTGGGACCCGCCTCGTAGCACACCCGTAGCTGCTCAGCCTTGCCAAGCTTGCGTATCAGGCGCCCAACCGACTCCGCACGGTTCGGGATCGTCCCCAGACTCCGCACTTCACCGCCTGCTTCCGCCACTGCCACCGCAATCGTCTCCGCATGGACATCCAAACCGATAAATCGTACGTTCTTCATCGCCGGCTCCCCTTTGTATGCGGCTCTGCGCCGCGGGTCTTCCCGATCCAAAGCGTAACCCGCGCCTTGCAAATCGGGAGCCGGTCGTTCCATTGTGACTAGCG
>DATMKO010000106.1:0-20105 GCA_035571175.1 Steroidobacteraceae bacterium
AGGCCAAGCGATGCGGTGTGGGCTCCAAGCGCATAGTCCGGCGGGATCGCTTTGGCCACCAGCTCGGGGTTTTGCGGCTTGACGCGAGTATCGAGGTGCTGGCCGTAATAGCTGAAGGGCCAGCCATAGAATGCCCCGTCGCGAAGTCCCGTCATATAGTCCGGCGGCAGCTGATCGCCCAGCTCGTCGCGCTCGTTCACCGCCGTCCAGAGCACGCCGGTTAGTGGCTCCCATGCCAAGCCCACCGGATTCCTTAAGCCCGATGCGTAGATGCGATGCGCACCCGTCTCGGGATTGATCTCCCAGACTGCCGCGCGCTCCGCCTCCTTGCCTAAGCCATTCTCGGCAACGTTGCTGTTCGAGCCGACGCCCACATAGAGACTCTTGCCATCGGGACTCGCGATCAGACTCTTGGTCCAGTGGTGATTGATGCTGCCACCCGGCAGCGCCGCAACCTGGACCGGTTGCACGCGGATCTCCGTATCGCCGGTATGGTAGGGAAAACGCAGCAGCGCATCGGTGTCGGCAACGTAGAAATTGCTGCCGATCAGAGCCATGCCGATCGGAGAATTCAAGCCTTGCAGAAAAATGTGCCGTTCGACTTCTCCCGCTCCCGTCTCGCGCAGCAGAGTGATCCGGTTGGCACTGGGCTGATCGCCGGAGCCGGCCATCTTCATCACCAGCTTGCCGATCATGCCCATGATGCCCTGCATGTCATCGGGCCTCACAGGCGCCTCGGCTTCGGCGATCAGCACATCGCCGTTTGGCAGCACGAACAACCATCGCGGGTGCGCAAGCCCACGTGCCAGCGCGGTGACCGCCGTCCCGCTGGCGCCCTGAGGCGCGCCCCCCTCGCCCCACCCTTTCGCCTTGGCGAAGTTCACGGTCGGCAGCCAACTGCCGGTCGGGGCGCCGATGTCGGGCGCCGGCCCGTATTCGTTCGCGGTGTTCTGCCTTGGCTGCGCACTCGCCGCCGTCATCACGGCGAGGCACAGGGTTGCAGGAATGATTCTCAAGAGTTCAGTGAGCTTTCGGCGGCTCGAGTGTTGCCATGGACGCGGCCGTCGTCTCGCGCAATCGCAAACTGACTTTCTCGGCGGTGCCCATCGCGCGCAGCAGATTTTCGCCGGCAAGCTTTGCGATATCGGCGTCGCTCCAGCCTCGACGCATCAACTCTTCGAGCAGCTTGGGATATTTATCAACGCCTTCGAGCCCCACGGGCGCGTCGGGTATGCCGTCGAAGTCGGAGCCCAATCCAAGATGATCGATGCCGGCCACTCGACGCATGTACTCGATGTGATCGGCGACTTGAGCGAGTGTGGTGACCGGCCGCGGATGCTTGGCATCCCAGTCGGCGAGCGCGGCCTTCGCGCGTTCGGGTTGACCGATGTACAAGCCGGCGAACGGTGGACTGTTGTAGCGCGTCACTTCGGCGGCCCGGTCGGCTTGCCAACGATTGCGCTCCGCCGATACGTAACCGGGCGCGAAGTTGACCATTACCACGCCGCCGTTAGCCGCCAACAGCCGCAGAATGTCATCGGGCACATTGCGCGGATGATCATCGAGCCCACGCGCCGAGGAATGAGAATAGATCACCGGCGCTTGACTGGCAGCGAGTGCCGCCCGCATGGTGTCGGGCGATACATGGCTCAAGTCCACGAGCATGCCGACGCGGTTCATCTCTCTCACCACCTCGATGCCGAACGGAGTAAGTCCTTGGTGCGCCGGCGCGTCGGTCGCGGAGTCGGCCCACGCGGTGTTGGTGCTATGGGTGAGCGTCATGTAGCGAGCGCCGGCATCGTACATCTGGCGCAGTACCGCAAGAGAATTGTTGATCTGATGGCCGCCTTCGATGCCGATCAGCGAAGCAATTTTATGCGCCTTGTGAATGCGGCGAATATCAGCGGCGGTATATGCCATCTCGAAGTCTTTTGGATATTGCGCGGCCATGCGCTTCACCAGGTCGATCTGCTCCAGCGTCATTTGCACCGCTTCGAAACCCGGTACGTTCACCGGTATCCATACCGACCAGAATTGCGCACCCACCATTCCCGCGCGCAGACGCGGAATGTCGGTCATCAGCGGCGTTTGCTCCGCGCCGACGGCCAAGCGGCTGGTATCGGATCTCAGATCAATGGCAGCGAAATCGCTCTTGAAGCGGTCTCTGATTTCCCACGGCAGATCATTATGGCCATCGATCAGCGGGGTCTGCAGCAGCACTTGTTCGAGGCGATGCTGATAATCGTCCGCGGCGCGCGCGCTGAATGCAACGCAAAACATGACGCCGAGGACGCAACACGCGCTGCGCCTTAAGAGATCCGGACTGAAGATTTGCATGACGCTCATGGTTCGAAGGAGACTTCGACAGGCTCCACTCCCGCAATGATTCCGCGCACTGTTTCACCTCGCTGTATGGGTCCGACGCCCGAGGGCGTACCCGTGAAGATCAAGTCGCCGGCCGCCACTTCGATGTAAGTGGAAAGGGCCGCGATAATTTCGGCGACACTCCAAATCATGTCCTGAAGATCGCCGCGCTGGCGCAGCTTGCCGTCGACAGTCAAACTGATGGCTCCCGCAGCGGGCGGAACCCCCGTGGCCAGAGCGCCGATCGGTGCCGAGTGATCAAATCCCTTCCCCATATCCCAGGGCCGACCGGCCTTTTTGGCTTCCGCCTGCAGATCGCGGCGGGTCAGATCGATGCCCACTGCATAGCCAAAGATCAACGACGCGGCATCCGCGGCGGATACATTCGACCCGCCTTGGCGCAGCGCCACCACCAGTTCGACTTCGTGATGCAGGTCGGCGGTCTGCGGCGGGTAGGGCAAGTGCGCACCGCTTCCGACCACGGCGTCCGCCGGCTTGCCGAAGAAAAACGGCGGATGCCGTTGGGGATCCTTGCCCATCTCGCGCGCGTGATCGGCGTAGTTAAGACCGACGCAATAGATTCGTCGTACCGGGAACCGCTGGCTCGACCGAGCAATGGCAATGGTTGGGACGTCCAAGCGTGGAAGTGTGTTCATGAGCGCGCCATTATGCCCACGCGCTCATCACGTTGGGGACGTCAATGAGATCACGCGCAGCAACAGCGCCTATGTAATTCGCGAGAATAATCTCATATCTTATTGATTACGCAGACTAATACTAAGCGCGCAAACCGCTCGGACGAATCATCCATGAAGGCGCTGCAGTGATCGCAACGGTGCGACGGCAGTCAACCGTCCTTAAGTCTTAGGTAGCCTTATTCAAATTGTCCGCCGCGAATCCCCAATTGGCGAGCCTTTCGAGCAGTCCGTTCACGTAGCCTATCCTACGATTCTGGTAGTCGAGATAGTATGCGTGCTCCCATACGTCGATGGTCAACAGCGGCTTCGGCCCCTCAGCCAGAGGCGTGTTCGCATTGCTGGTGTTGATGACCTTGAGGGCACCGCCATCCTCAACCAGCCAAGTCCAGCCACTGCCGAAATTTTCAACCGCGGACTTCGCCAGTTCCTTCTTGCACTGAACCACGCCGCCAAAAGATGACTCCATCATCTGCTTGAGCGTCGACGGCGGCTCGCCGCCGCCATTGGGTTTGAGGCTGTTCCAGTAAAAGGTGTGGTTCCACGCCTGCGCGGCATTGTTGAATATGGCGCTGTGGGCGGGTTGCCGCCATGCTGCCTTGACGATGTCGTCCAAGGGCAGGTCGGCAAATTCTGTACCGGCGATCAATTTGTTCAATGTGTCCACATAGGTTTTGTGATGCTTGCCGTAATGGAAATTCAACGTATCGGCGGAAATCATCGGATGCAATGCGCCCATCGAGTAGGGAAGCGGCGGCAGAACGATGGGTCGGGATAAAGCAGCTGCTGTGTTCATTGACACTCCTTACGTTGAACGCGGGCGGGGTTTCGCGGTTACGTGCCGGCGGTCTTGTACCGCTCAGGGCCGGTGTCCAGCCTAAGGGTGATTGAATCGTATGACTGCCGGCGCGCACCAACAGCCGGCGTAGGTGCATGCTGACGACCGGCTCTAGGAGCCTTTTGCACACATACGCACATCGCCGCTCTTGGTGGAAATCCTGACGCGAGCGCGATTGTCGCCGCTCTTGAAGGTCAGGCGCGAGCCCGGTCCATGCCGCGCTTCCTCCGGCTTGGGCCCAAAGCAATTCTTGATGTCGCCGCTGAAGGTTTGAATGTCAAAGTCAGCCTCAGGCGTCTTGGCAAATTCCAATCTGACATCGCCGCTCACCGACTCCCCGTCGATTTGCGCATCGGCACCGAGCGCGAAGTTCGCAGTCATGGTCCCGGATACTGACTGCAACCGGGCCCGCGGCGGTGTCCCGAGGGTGATTTTCGCATCGCCGCTCACCGTCGTGACTTCGGTGTCCGCGTTTCCGCCGGTCACTACCACATTGCCGCTGACGGCCTTGACCTCGAGGACCTTGGCCGCGGCAGCGTTGATGGTGATATTGCCGCTGACGGAATTTGCACGCACATCGCCACCTGCCTCGCCGCTGATATTACCGCTGACGGTTTGCAGCTTGAGGTCACCGCGGACGGCCGATACCTTGAGGTCGGAACTAATCAGCGATGTGGATACCGAACTGTTGACCGGCACATGAACCAGCAAGTGCGCCTCGCCGTCGGACCCGAAGCCGAAGTGCTGCGAACGCAAGATCACATGAATCGAAGTGCGATCGCCGCCGCCGGTGACCTCGACGCGCTCCACGTTCGTGCCGATTGTGCCGGTGACTGCGACCTCGGGCTTATCCCAGCCCTGTAGGTCGATCGCACCCGCAACGTTGTTGATTTCCACGCTCCCTTGGCTGTTCGCCGCGTGGTGTTCCTCGACCGCCGTGTCGGCACGTGCCGAAATCCAAGGGGCTGCGACTGCCGCCAGGACGCAGGCCAGGATACGAAGCTCTCGGCAACCTGCAAAAATAACTTGTGACATCGTCAAATCCTCGTCATGGGGGGTTGGGTGGCCTGGACCACGCGGTCGTACAGGTCGAATTCTTCATGCCAGGTGCTTTCCCACAGTTGTTCGAGCACCGGGCTCTCGGGGTCGGCCGCCAACGCCTTGCGGATGTCTTCATGCGCTTGACGGATGACGGCCAAGCTGGTTTCAATTTTTGCGCGCGTGGCCGGTTCGAGAAGCGCCAGCCGCTCGCGAAAAGTTTTCTGCATCATGTCGCGCGCCAGCACGTATTTCGCATCGGTCGGCTCTTCGAATGAACCTTTGGCGACTTCGGTCTGAAGCAATCGCGGCGCGGATCTACTCTGGAGCACGGCCCAGGTGAACAGGCTGGCAAGACAGGCCGCGGCCACGACGATGCCTGCCGCCAGGGCCAATGGCGGAGCGCGGCGCGGCGAACGCACGAGGCGCACGACGATGCCCGGCCACAAATTTCTGGACGGCGTCACGTCTCTTGGCAGGTTCGCGATCAGCCTATCCAAGGATTCCTGCTGCCGATCGTTCATGCTTCCTCCAATCCCAAGGTTGCGGAGAGCAGCGAGCGCGCGCGATGCAACTGCGCCTTGCAAGTGCCTTCCGCAATACCCAAAGCGCCGGCCGCTTCGGCGTGGCTATAACCGTAAATCCCGACCAGCACCAGCACGTGCCGGGCGCCTTCCGGCAACGCGGCAATGGCCCGCTCTACATCGAGCGGCGGCGCACCGCTGCCGGGATCGTCTGTTTCGGGCAACCCCAGGCGCGGCGCGGCGACTTCGAACTCATTGCGCAGACCCTTGCGCCGCGATAACACTGCGTTGACCGCAATCTGGTGAAGCCAGGTCGAGAAGCGGCTGCGGCGTTCGAAGCGCGCCAGCGCGCGCCAGGCAGCCACGAAGGATTCCTGCGTGCAATCCTCGGCGGCTTCACGCTGACCGGTGAGACGCAGGCACAAGCCGTAGATGCGCGGCGAGAACTGCCGGTACAAACGTTCGAATGCGGCCACGTCCCCGGCGGCTGCAGCGACGATCGTATCCGTTGGCTCACCGCCGGCATCCATGGCGAGTACCCTCTGCAAAGTTTGGATCATCGCCGCTGCGCCCTCCTTGAGCACTTAGAGGGTGGCAACGCCTCAAGGGTTTAAGCCTACGCGGGATTTTTGAACAAGGCGGCTATGGTATTGACAGCCCGATCGGCTTCGGCTCGATCAGGCACGGTGGTGTCATCGTCGAAGCCGTAGTAGTCGTTATCGCCCAACGCCTGAAAGACCAATCCATCGCGCCGCGGCACGAAGGCCACGCCCTTGTAGATCAGCCCGTAGTCGACCTCAGGCTGCGGTATCGCCCGAGCCAATTGTCCGCGCACCGGCGTGATCGTCGTATCGCCGAACAGCGCGCGCGCCCCATAACCGGTCGCATTGATCAAAGTCTTCTCGCGCAGCTTGGCGAAGTCCTCCGGCGTGTGGAATTCCGCGATCTCGAGCTTGCCGCCGTTGGCGATGAAATCGCTCATCAACAGCCGTGTGTACGCCGTCAAATTGAACATCAGTTGCGAGTTGCGCTTGAGATATCGCTGCCCGAGCGAATGGCTGCCCGGCGCGAAATCGACGCTTTGGGGAATCAGATCGCCGACCAAATCGCGCTGCAGATTGGCGAAGGCCGGACGCCCTGCGGGTTCACCTGGGGTACGCATCGCTGCATCATCGGAAACATAGTAGCTGTCGATGAATTCCACCGGAGTACCCGGCAGCCCCAGGAAGTTTTGATAGGTTTGAAACGAGGCGCGAGCCATTTGTTCCCACTGCTGCTTGAACGCCGGGGTTGCATGCTCCTCCAGGCAAATTCGGGAATCCGGGGTCCACACCCCGGTCGCCAACGACGAGCGTACGTTGGGCGGCAAATCCTTTGCATAGATGGTGACGCGAGCGCCGGCTCGCTGCAGCAGCAACGCCGAGGTCAGTCCGAGTGCACCACAACCGATGACCGCGATGTCCCGCTCGCCGCCCGCCAATGCTTTTTGCACGGCGATGCTGCTTGATCCCCAGGACAGCGACCAGCCGCTGCCGCCATGGCCGTAGTTGTGAACGATCAACTTTGTGCCGATTCTTTCCGCGTCCAGCCGCGGCCCCTGCGCTCGAAACGGCCGCGTACACACGGTGATGCGGGTAATCCGGTCGGGGCTCGCACGCACCGGCGCCAGTTGCAATAGCGGTGAATTCGCTTCGCGCTTCGTACCCAGGGAGGCAACGCCGCAACCCTCGAGTATTCCCAGGAACGCGGCTGCGCCCGCCCCCGCCAACAATTGACGCCGTCCGAGTTTTTCCATCCCGCTTTCCTTGTTTTGATGGCTCCAGGGATTGTAAACACTAATTCCGTGCGATGCCGATGTTCGAGGATGATAGCGTTGCTGCATGTTAAGGTTACAACGCAATGTTCGTGAGGAGCAGAGAATGTCCCTGACCAAGTTCACCGCGGCTGCGGCTTCCCTATTGCTACTGCAGTTCATCGGCGGCGCGACATTCGCGGCGCGCAACGAGCCGGTTTATCGGGCCGTAGAGGCCAATCGCGCTGGGGCTCTCGAGTTGCTGCAGCAAATCGTCAACATCGATTCCGGAACCGGCGATGTGGAGGGCGGCGCCAACGTGGACGCGGTACTGGCGGCCCGGCTGAAACAGCTGGGCGCGGAGGTGAGGACTGACGCGGCCGAAAGCGCGGCGCTGCCCGGCATCTTGGTGGCCGTTTTTCACGGCACCGGCAAGGGCAGAATCCTCATCATCGCGCACATCGACACGGTATTTGGTGCCGGCACCGCCGCGGGCCGACCATTCAGCATGGACAATGAGCGCGCGCACGGCCCGGGGGTGGGCGACGAGAAGGCCGGCGTGGTGAACGCCGTTACCGCGCTCAAGATCCTGCATGACTTGGGATTCAGAAACTTCAGGACCATTACACTGCTGCTCGATAACAGCGAAGAGCGCGGCTCGCCGGGCTCCGCGCAGTTGATCAAGCGCCTGGCCCGTGAGCACGATGTCGAATTCAACTTGGAGCCCGGCGATCCCCCCGATGCCCTTACCGTTTGGCGCAAAGGGTCGGCGAGCGTCCACATCCAGGTCAAAGGGCGGGCGGCACATGCGGGCATGGCGCCCCAAGACGGCCGCAATGCCGCGCTCGAGCTGATCCACCAACTCTCCTCCCTGGAGGGCGCATTTCCGCATTCCGGCTCCGGCATCACGGTCAATTTGACCGTCCTGCGTGCCGGGGAACGCAACAACATCATCCCGGATTTTGCGGAAGCAACCGTCAATGTGCGCTATCGCAAACCCGCGGAGTTCGGCGCGGTGCTGGAGAAAATCGAAGCCGATGCCCACACCACCGAAGTCCCGGATACCACCGTGACCATTTCTCATGAACCCGCTTTTCCGCCGCTCACCGAGAACGCACAGATCGACGCCTGGGCCGCGCGCGCCCGTGCCATCTATGCCGAAATCGGCAAAACGGTGGAATTGTCGGGAAACGGCGGAGCCTCCGAGTCGGCGCTTGCCATGTCCGAAGGCACCCCCGCGCTCGATGGACTGGGATTCGTGGGCGGCGATTTTCACACGGATCATGAATGGGTCGATTTGAACAGCGTAACGCCCCGGTTGTATTTATTTACCCGAATGTTGATGGAGGCCGGCGCGAACCCGCAAAATGCCCGCTAGTCCGCTCAAGAGCACTCAATGCCCGTAGTTGTCTGTCCCGCCTGCGATCTCGCGCACCGCGCAAGTAATGCGCCGGTGACCGAACGTACCCGATGCGTGCGCTGCCACGCGCTCGTACAACGGCGTGAAAACCGCGCGATCGATACCGCCGTCGCTCTCGCCGCTACAGCGCTGGTGCTGTTCTTTTTGACCAATGCGTATCCGTTGGTTGCCATCGATTACAACGGCACCACGCGCTCCGCAACTCTGCTGGACGCGGCGGCAGGACTTTACGCCCAAGGTCATGCCGCTCTGGCCTGGCTGGTATTCATCACCACGGTACTGGGTCCCTTGCTGCAGATCGCAATTCTCCTGTACGTATTGATTCCCTTGCGCCACAGGCGGCAGGCACCGGGCCAGAACACGGCATACCGATTGCTCACCCAGATCCGGCGCTGGACCTTTGTCGAGGTGTTCATGCTTGGGAGTCTGGTAGCCTTGGTGCGCTTGTCCGGGTACGCAGAGGTGATGACCGGAGTTTCCCTGTGGTCATGCGGATTACTCATGTTGACGCTGGCGGCACTGACGACCTATACCTCCCCTGCTCAGTTCTGGCGCTGGGTCGAGCGGAGCCGTGCGTGACCGCGCAAGCCACCGGTAAGAGCCTCGGTCTGCTGCTGTGCCTGCAGTGTCACGCGACGGTGCGCGCCCTCAGCGTAAGGTACCCGCGCTGCCCCCGATGCCATGCACATCTCTTTCAGCGCAAGCCCCATAGTCTGGGCGTGACCGCGGCCTTGCTGATTTGCGCCGCGATCCTCTATGTGCCGGCAAATCTGCTGCCGGTGATGTACACGCGCTCCTTGCTCGAGGATGAGAAGGACACCATCCTGAGCGGGGTCCTGGTGTTGCTGCACAACTCCTGGCCGATCGCCGTGTTGGTATTCATTGCCAGTATCGTCGTGCCATTGCTCAAGATCATCTCCCTCAGCGTGCTGGTGGTTTCAGCCTGGCGCCGCTCGCCGCGCCAGCGAGCGCAACGCAGCCAGCTGTTTCGCATGGTCGATTTCATCGGCCGCTGGTCGATGCTCGATGTATACGCCATCTCGCTGCTGGTGGCGCTGGTGCAAATCAGGACACTGGCATTTGTAGGCGTCGGCTGGGGCGCCGTGTGCTTCGCGGCGGTGGTGGTCTTGACCCTGTTCGCGGCGCGCACCTTTGACGAGCGCCTGCTGTGGGATGCCACTTCATGAGCGAAGGCCCTGATTCGGAACTGGATGATCTTCCCGCGGCGGTACCCGCGCGCACGCTGTGGGGCCGGCTGCCGCTGGTTTGGATCCTGCCCGCGGTGGTGGTTCTGGTGGGCGGTTTCGTGGTGGTCCGCGAGAAACTCGCCCAAGGCACCGCAATTGAAATTCGCTTCCAAAATGCCGAGGGCCTGGAAGCGAACAAGACCAAGGTCCGCTACAAGGATGTAGAGATCGGCGAAGTGAACGACATTCGGGTGGGCGAGGACCGCAAGGAGGTGATTGTCACGGCAAACATTCACCGCAATGCGGCCGCGTACCTGGTCGCTGATACGCGCTTTTGGGTGGTGCGGCCGCGAGTGACGGGCGCCGGTGTATCAGGATTGGGCACCTTGGTGTCCGGCGCCTACATCAGTGTGGATGTGGGACATTCGGCGTCCAAAGTCGATCAATTCGTCGGTCTCGAAACACCGCCCATAGTGACATCCGATCTACCCGGCCGCGCGTTTGTTTTGCATGCAGATGACTTAGGCTCGCTCGACATTGGCTCCGGGGTCTTCTATCGGCATATCATCGCCGGCCAAGTGGTGGGCTACACCTTGGACCCCGCCGGCGCGGGGGTCACCATCAAAATATTCGTCAATGCACCGTTCGATTCCTACGTCACGGGCGCCACGCGATTCTGGCAGGCAAGCGGAATCGACATGTCGCTCAACGCGGACGGGGTGCGGCTGCGCACGGAGTCCCTGACCTCGATTCTGGAAGGCGGAGTTGCGTTTCGATCGCTGCCCGGCGGCACGCAAACCCCCGCGGCCGGCGATACGGCCTTCACGTTGTACGCGGATGAGGACCGCGCGATGCGACCGACAGACGCTGAAATTCGCTCCTTCGTCATGTACTTCAAGGACTCACTGCGCGGCTTGTCCGCGGGCGCGCCGGTGGACCTGCACGGCATTATCGTCGGGGAGGTCAAGAGCCTCGACGTGGAGTACGACCAAGGCTCGGGGTCACTGGCATTTCCTGTGGTCATCGAACTCTATCCGCAGAGACTGCGTGGCCACGCGCGGCACTCCACCCGACTCCGCGACGACAGTGAAACCGCCAGTCGTGCGCTGATCGACAGTCTGGTGATGCACGGGCTGCGCGCCGAATTGAAGACCGGCAATTTATTGACCGGCCAGAAGTTTGTCGCCTTGGATATGCACCAGGATGCCCCGAAGGAGAAGGTGGCCTGGATGGAATCGCCGGCAATATTTCCGACCATTTCGAGCGGGCTTGATGATATCCAGGATTCCGTCGCCAGCATCGCCAGAAAGCTCAACAAGGTGCCCTTCGATCAGCTTTCCTACCGCTTGATGAGCGCGATGGCCTCTTTGGATCAGGCGCTCAAAAGCGCAGATCATCTGATGCAAAACGTCGACAGCAACATCGCGCCGCAGGTGCACAGTACGTTGAGCGAAGCACAAGCCGTCATGAAGAATGCCAAGGACTTGTTGAATCAGGAGTCGCCGTCGCAGAGCGACCTTGGCTCCACCTTGATGCAGGTGTCGCGCGCCGCGAAATCGATCAGCGCCCTGGCCGACTATCTCGAGCGGCATCCGGAATCCCTGCTACGCGGCAAGCCGGGAGATCCACCGTGAAAATTACTGTTCTGGTTGTGTGCTTCCTTTGCAGTACTGCGGGCTGCGCAACCCGGCAACCTGACCATTTTTACGTGCTTGCGGCGCAGCCGGCCGAAACTCACGAATCTGCAGCGCCAATACGGCGGCAGGTGGTGCTGCAGCTGACGCTGCCGTCGCTCGTGGACCGCAACGAAATGGTGGTGGCCACGCCGAACGGTGTGGCGGTGATGGAACATGAACGCTGGGCCGCGCCGCTGGCGGACCTGATGACTACGACTTTGCGTCAAGACCTGGAGCGGCGGCGCGCCGATGTGATGGTTTCGCCATACGGAAGAGATGCGGGCGCCGGAGTTGCCCGCGTCCGAATTGAGGTGGACGTCGTGCAGTTGTGGACACAACGCGGCGTTGAGGTCAGCATTGAAGCGCAATGGCGAATGACGGATTCCGGCAATCATACATCCCTCGGACGCGACGTGTTTGTGGCGCCATTGCATTCGGATAGCTATGCGGCAGTGGCCGCGGCCTTGAGTGCGTGCGTCGGACTGCTCGCGGATCGATTGGCCAGGGAAGTCCCTGCGGGGTGACGCCAGGCAGGAGCAATAACAAGGCGCAGGTGCGTCAAATTCAACGCACCTGCGCAGTTCATCAGTCAGGCTGCACTGCGATGTCGTTGTGCACCCCATTCACACCGTCGGTGTTCTTGGCAATCAACGCTGCAAGATCGCGAGCGTCCTCGGTAGGTGCTCTGCCACTCAGCCAAACCACGCCGTTCTCATCGGTATCCACCCTGATTTTGGTCAGTGTGGTCAGATGTTTAGCTGCCAGCTTGGCCTTGACTTTCGTGGTGATCACCGAGTCCTTCACATAGTGGTGATCGGTGGTGTTCTCTTCTGCCATCGTCACCGGTGCGAGTGCCACGCCCAATGCCAAAACACTGCTCAATACAACGTATTTCATCGCCCCTCTCCTTCTGCAAAGTGGTTTTTCCAAAGCCGATCAGCCTGCTAACTTTGCAGGTAGTATTCTTGATCGAGGCGGAGGGGAATTCATGTAGGCGATGGGATCGAGCCGTTGACGGGCATATCCCACATGAGAAATTCGTCCTGACACAAAGGCCGATGGGAGTTGCAAGCAGATCTTGAACAGCAACAAATACGATGTCTTGGTTTTGGGCGCCGGTGCGGCGGGGCTGGTCGCCGCGCGTGGACTGGCGGCAGCGGGCAAGCGTGTCGCCATTGTCGAGGCCCGCAACCGGATCGGAGGGCGGATATTTACCGCACCAGCGGCGCTGCAATCCGATGCGACGCCGATCCCGATCGAGCTCGGCGCAGAATTCATTCACGGGCTGCCCGGCTCGACGTGGGACATTGTTCGCGAGGCCCAACTCGCCACCTACGAACTCGAAGGGGAGCCGTGGTGTTTCGACGAAGGATCGCTGCATCCCTGCGGCGAGGAGCGGCGCGGGGCGTTTGAGGTGGTGGCGAAAATGCCCGAGTGGCTGGCGGCACAGCCGGCCGGCAGCGATGCGACATTCGCCGAATACCTGAAACGCGCGGCAATCGATGCGGTGCTCGCGGAGCGGGCCTCCGGCTACGTCGAGGGCTTCAACGCCGCCGACCGCAACATCATCGGGGTCGCGGCGCTCGCGCGACAGCAGCGCGCCGAGAATGACATCCAAGCCGATAGAATTTTTCGGATCCGCAGAGGATATTCTGCTTTACCGCAGTTCTTGGCGGATCAATTCCGGCAGTCGGGCGGCGCCATCATCTTCGAGCGGCCGGTGCGCACGATTCGCTGGTCGCGCGGCGCGGTGAGTTTCGGCGGGCGCGACGCCGGGAATCGAGCATTCGAGCTCAACGGCGAGCAGGCTGTGATTACCCTGCCGCTCGGCGTATTGCAGGCTGACGAAGTCCAATTCGATCCGCGGCCTGATGACCTGATGACGCAAGCGGCGCGCATGGCGATGGGACCGGTGCTGCGGCAAACGCTGCTCTTCGATGCACCATTCTGGGAAGGAGCGCCGCTGCGCACCACCGCTACCGGAATCCGCGACCTTGGTTTCTTGTTTGCGCGCGAGGAAACGCCTGCGACCTGGTGGACTGTGCGGCCGGATGCGGCTCCGATGCTCACGGCATGGGCCGCGGGCCCAAAGGCAGTGGCGCTGGCAAAGAAAGCCGCTGTTAGCGGCGAGCCCCGCGCGCTTCTCGATGAGGCGCTGCGGGTATTGGCGAAGATCTTTGGATTGGAAGCGGCCGCAATCGAGAAAATGCTGGTCAGCTGGCACACGCATGATTGGCAAGGCGACGCCTATTCACGGGGCGCCTATAGCTATGCGCCGGCCGGTGCCTTGGATGCCTCGCTGCGGATGACTCAGCCGGTGGATCGAACCTTGTTTTTCGCGGGGGAACACACGGATATCGAAGGTCACTGGGGAACCGTTCACGCGGCGTTCAACAGCGGATTTCGAGCGGCGGACCAAATATTGCGCCATTAACCGCGTGGTAGCATAGACCGCAAATCGCGGAGATACGGTTGAAATATCGCCAACTCGGCAGCAGCAAGCTCCTGGTATCCGAAATCGCGTTCGGTTCCTGGCTCAATTTTTCCGACACCTTCGATAAGGGCAACGCCATCGCCTGCGTGCATCGTGCGCTCGATCGCGGAATCAATCTCCTCGATACGGCGAATGTGTACGCCCGGGGCGCGGCGGAACGGCTGCTGGGCGAAGCGCTGGCAGGAATCAAACGCGACAGCTTCGTGCTCGCCACGAAATTGTATTTTCCGATGAGCCGCAGCGACCGGGGACTGTCGCGCGCTCAAGTCTTCAAGCAGCTCGATGCGTCGCTGTTGCGCCTCAATCTCGAGTATGTCGATCTGTACCAATGTCATCGCTACGATGCGGATACGCCCTTGGAAGAAACCATGCAGGCATTGAGTGAGGTGGTGCGCGCCGGCAAAGTCCGCTACATCGGCTTCTCGGAATGGCCGGTCGATAAGATTCGAGCCGCACTCGCAATTCCCGGCGTGGAGAAATTCGTATCAAGTCAGCCGCAGTATTCCTTGCTGCATCGCGACCCTGAAAAGGCGGTCATCCCCTTGTCATCTCTCAATGGCATATCGCAAATCGTCTGGTCGCCGTTGGCGCAAGGCATCCTGTCGGGAAAATATCTTCCCGGCGGTCAACTGCCCGGCGACAGCCGCGCGGCCAACGATGCGATCAATGGTTTCTTCAGCCAGGCACTGCTACAACGCGCCGTGCTCGAAGCCGTCCAATCGCTGCGGCCGATTGCAGCAGCCGCGGGCTTGACGCTCGCCCAATTCGCGCTCGCCTGGGTGCTGCGCCAGCCCAACGTGGCGTCGGCAATCATCGGTGCGACTCGCACTGAACAAATTGACGAAAATGCCGGCGCTTCGGGAGTTGCGGTGCCTGCTGAGTTGTTCGCAAAAGCCGAGCGAATTATTGCGGCTGCTGCGGGCGGAGTGGATTGAGCGGCCCGCCCGCCTCGCTCCAGATCTGCCGCGCCCATTGCGCCAGCTGTAGGGATTCGGCCCATCGATCCGATAGTTCGTGGCCGTCGCCATCCGTGATCGCATAGTCCGGCGGTCCGAGCTCGCAGATGAATGCCAGCGCCGCGGCGTCGGCGCCATGCCGCGCGCGCCATGATGCGAAGCCCTGGCGCCACCAGCTTTGGAACTGGGCCACCCATTTGGCGTTCTGCGGAAACCGCAGGGCGACTTGAATCTGACCGCGCGCCGCAATGCGGCCTTGAAATGAATCGGCGCGCTGCAGCAGGCTCGCAATCAACGCCTCGAGGGACGGCGGCGGCGGACACGGCATTTCGCGATCCACGACATAGTGCGACAAATCCGCGGACAAGCGCATTTCCGGCACGGCCTCGAGCAACTGCACCGTGGTGTATAAATCGTTGGTGATGCAGTTGCGATGCGTCTCGAACTGAATGGGCATGCGCTCTTGCTCGGCCACGCGCAGCCAACCTTCGATCAGCGGCACCATCTCCTCGAGCCTGATGGGCATCATCTGGCCGATAACCACCACAAAGGGCGCGGCAATGCGCTGCGCCAGCCGCAATGCCGGGCGCAGCCCTTCAATGGACGTTGGAAATGCGGTCAAGGCCCCGGCCAGTCCGGTGCGCGCGAATTGCGCAACCGAAGTTTCGGCCTGCGCCATGCTGAGCGCGCCAAGATCGATCGCCATACCGTCGAATCCCGCTTGCAGCACGCGATCGAATTTTTCCGACATCGACGCTTCGGGCGCCGTCAGTCCATCCATCGCCCACAACGCCTGATGGACCAACAGGCGATCACCCATGCGGCGCGTCGGCGATCCAGGTACTGCTGTCCGGATAATCGGCTTCGGTCTTTCCGGCCGCAAAGGCGCGCAGCGCGGCGATTAGAAACCCCAAGTAGGTCATGGACGGCGGAGCCGCGCCGCGCTGCGTAAAGATGATGTCGTTGAGCTGATGCAAGCGGTGGAATGGAACGCCCGGAAACGCGTGATGCGCGGTGTGATACTGCATCTGCCATCCCAGCCAGCGCATCAGCGCATTGGTGCGGGTGCTGCGGGTGTTCTTCAGCACATTGTCCTCGTGTGTGAGGCCGAGATGTTCGATGGTGTTCTGCATTTGGTGCACACACTTCATGGCCAGCATCGGCGCCAGCCACAACCATACCGCGGCCCAACTCCGGGTAGCCACCGAGATCGCCGCAATCAGCACGTAGCCGGCCAGATGCAGGCGCGCCTCGCGCACCAATTCGGCATGGCGCGCCGCGGGCAGATACGGTTCAGTGACGACTCCGGCGGAGAATCGAACGATGCGACGCCAGCGGGTGTACCAATAGGTAGTGCCGGACATCCACAGAAGGAATGAAGTTCGTGTATAGCGCGGACGCACCAATTCGCCGTCCCGCGCCCAGTCCTGCGTAAAGCGGTGATGCGCGATATGCTGAATCTGGTCAAAGGTGCGCGGATAGAACAGCACGAACCCGAACGCACGGCCGAGACACTCGTTCAACCATTTGGTGCGGAACACGGTCCAATGGCTGAGTTCGTGCTGTCCGGCATAGAGAAAGTTGAGCAGCACGCCGTGCATCATGAATACCGGTATGGCCCAGGGCGTACCGCGCGTAAGCCACAGCACGGTGCCGGTGACACCGATGGCGCCGATGTGCGATAGGGATTGAACGGCGCCTTGGGCGTCGGACGGGACGCACAGACTCCTGAGAGTCGCCGCATCGATCACATCCCGTCGTACGAACACTTCTTCCACTTACCGCTCCTGCTTCGCTGCCGCGCGCCGCGAATTACAGTATCCTAAGCCAAACATCCACCTTGGGGAAATTCATGCTGTCCAGACGCGCCCTTCTGCGAAGCGCCGGCTCGCTTCCATTGCTCGCCGCCGGAGCCGTCTCTGCTCGCAGCGCACTTAAGCCTCCGCTCAAGTCCATTACCGGCGATGCCAAGCCGATTTCGGCGGACGAGCGCCGCGCGCGCATCGCCAAGGTACAAGCGCTCATGGCGCAGCGGAAGATCGCCGCTCTGCTGTTGGAGCCTGGCTCTTCCCTCGACTACTTCACCGGCATCCAATGGCACCGATCCGAGCGCACGACCGCGGCGATCGTACCCGCCAGCGGCGAGATTCTGGTGGTCACGCCGGCATTCGAAGAACCCTCGGTTCGCGAGACGCTGCAGGTGGGCGGCGATGTCAGGCCGTGGAACGAACACGAGAGTCCCTTCGAGCGCATCGTGCAAGGCCTGAAGGATCGCGGCATCAATTCTGGCGTGGTTGCCGCGGAGTCCACCATTCGTTTCTTCATTGTTGCCGGGATTCAGCAGGTTTCCGGCGCCTACCAGATCATCCCTGCCGACGAACTGGTGCGCGCCTGCCGGCTCATCAAGTCCCCGGCTGAATTGGCGCTGATGCAGATTGCCAACAATGTGACCATCGAGGCGCTGCGCTACGTTCATACGCAGGTGGCTCGGGGCATGAGCGCGGCGGCGATAGCGGCCATGATGAACGATGCCACGTATGCGCTGGGAGCTGGTGCGTCGGATTTTTCCCTGGTGCTTCTGAATGAAGCGTCCGCCTATCCGCATGGCTCGGTCAAACCGCAGGAAGTACGCGACGGTTCGACAATCCTCATGGACTGCGGCTGCTCGGTCCACGGCTATCAATCCGACATTTCCCGGACCTGGGTGCACGGCGAAGCCAGTCCCCGCCAGCGCAAAGTATGGAACACCGTCAAGCGCGGCCAGGAGATCGCCTTGGAAACCGCGAAGATCAATGTTGCCGTGGGCAGCATTGATGACGCGGTACGCGCCTACTACGAAAGTGAAGGCTGGGGGCCCGGCTATCGATTGCCGGGACTTTCGCACCGCACCGGCCACGGCATCGGCATGGATGGCCATGAGCCTGCCTATCTCGTGCACGGCGATACGACTCCTCTGCAGGCCGGGATGTGCTTTTCCGATGAACCGGGAATCTACATTCCTGGTGAATTTGGCATTCGCCTGGAGGATTGTTGGCACATGGGCGCCTCCGCACCGCAGTTGTTCACGCCCCTGGCAAAATCGCTGGATCAGCCGATCTAACGCTTGCCGGAGCCCAAGCGGATGTATGTCGCGCTCTTGTCATTGTGTGCGTGGGCTTATCTTTTTTTCGCGCACGGCGCCTTCTGGCGGTCCCGACCGGAACTCAAGCCCGCGGTGCCGCCGGAGTTTCCCGATGTCGATATCATCGTGCCCGCGCGCAATGAGGCCGACACGATTGGCGCGGCGATCGGCTCGCTGCTCGCGCAAGACTATGCCGGCAGGTTCCGCATTACACTGGTCGATGATAATTCTTCGGATGCGACCACGGCTTGCGCCGGGGCGGCGCCAAATCTGCGGCTGATCCGCCTGGACTCGAAGCCCGAAGGCTGGTCCGGAAAATTGTGGGCGCTGAATCAGGGACTCAAGGAATGCGGCGCGCCCATTGTGCTGTTCACCGATGCCGATATCGTGCATGACCCGCGGCATTTATCTGCGCTGGTCGCCAAGCTTTTGGCAGCGCACTTGGATTTGGTGAGCGAAATGGTGCGGCTCAATTGCGTGAGCTTGGCCGAACGCGCGCTGGTCCCGGCCTTCGTGTACTTCTTCCAGATGCTGTATCCGTTTGCGAAAGTAAACGACCCACGGTCGGCGGTCGCGGCGGCGGCCGGCGGGACCGTGCTGATCCGCCGCGAGATGCTCGCGCGCATTGGCGGACTGGCCGCGATCAAGGAGTCCCTCATCGACGATGTGGCTTTGGCAAGAGCAGTCAAGCCGCTGGGCGGCATTTATCTCGGCCTCTCCGGTCTCGCCACATCCATGCGGCCTTACCCGACCTTCGCCGCTATCTGGCATATGATTTCGCGAACGGCATTCACCCAACTGCGCCACTCCGCAGCGCTGCTTTTCCTGACGCTGGCTGCGTTGACGCTCGTCTGGCTGGTGCCGCCCACGGCTGCGCTGTTTTGTCGGGGCTGGGGGTTCCTGGCCGGCCTCAGCGCCTGTCTACTGGCGGCCGGAAGCTTTGCGCCCACCCTGACCCGTTACAAGCGCAGCTATCTTTGGGCCGCGGCACTGCCCTTGATTGCGCTCTTTTACATGGCCGCGACCTTCGGGTCGGCGCTGAATTTCTGGCGGGGCCGCGGCGCCAATTGGAAGAGCCGCGACTATCAGCACTAGTTCCTGGCGGCGGCCGTGGCCGGAGGCGGCAAGGCCTTGAGCACCTGCGCCTTGATGGAAAAGCCGTTGATTTCCTGCGGTACGCAGTCGGTGCGATAGCTCAAGGCCCGCAGCGAGAAATTTTTGACGATAAGCTCTTTCATCTGCGCCAACAGTTCGCAGTCGCCGTCGCTCATGATGATGGGGCGCCAGGGATTAACGTTGAGCGCAGTCCAGTGGGCCTCAACGGCATCGGCCGCGCTGGCATCGGCCGGAGCCAGGGTATAAAAATCAGCTTCGAGAGAGGCGACGCGGCCCGGCGCAATCTCGTGCGGGCAGCCGTTGGCCTTGACCTTGAGATCCGCCCGCGCCCCGAAATACAGCAACAGCCCACGCACGTGATCTTCGATCCCGGCGCAGCTATATTGGGCAATGATCCCAAAATAGTGGAATGTCGCCGAGTGATGCTGCCAGGTACTCGCCACCGGTTGCTGATCGGCGGTGGGCGCGGCGGCCGCGATGCCTGCCGCGGTCCATGGGAATGCGCCACCGAGGGCGATGGCGCAGCTCAAGGAAGCGCAGATATGTTTGCTGAGTCGCATCGCGGTTACCTCGCAAAGGTTGGTAGGCACGAGCCTACACCGAGTTGGCCCCACGACAAAGCGCTCCGCTTATTGCGCTGCGAGAGCCCCATTCGCATTCACCACTGCCACGGCGGTCATGTTGACGATGCGGCGCACGGTCGCAGCCGGGGTCAAGATGTGCGCCGAGGCGGCACATCCGAGCAGTATCGGGCCAATGGCGACATTGTGGCCGGCTGCTGATTTGAGCAGATTGTACGCGATGCTCGCACTGTCGAGGTTGGGGCAGATCAGCAAATTGGCGCTGCCGTGCAGCATGCTGTTGGGCAGTATCGCGTGCCGGGC
>DATMKO010000107.1:0-6924 GCA_035571175.1 Steroidobacteraceae bacterium
GCGATCGGCTGACCCGCGGACACCTCCTCGCCATCCTTCACCAGCGAGTCCCGGTTGTGCGCGTAGGCGGAAAGCAAATTCTCGGAGTGCTTGATGATGATCAAATTTCCATAGCTGCGAAGTCCGCTGCCGGAGTAAACCACCCGACCCGCACACGCCGCGCGAATCTCCTGGCCTACATGCCCCGCCAAGAGAATGCCGCCGCCGGGCACCGGGAGCGGTGCTGCCAGATGCTCGGTAGGCCAAACCCACTTCAGCGCAGTGGCGCTGGCCATGGCGCCCGCTTGCGCACTTGAGACATTCGAGGCCGCAGGCGCGTGTTTGACCGGGGGCGCGTGTCCGACGGTCGGCGCTGCTCGCAGCGGCGACGCGGCGCCCGTGAGCAGCAGCGACTGACCGACAGTGATTCGAAAATCGGTGCCGATGTTGTTCCAGCGCGCCAAGTCGTGATAATCGAGGTCGAAGCGCCAAGCAATGCTGTACAGCGTGTCCTGGGGCTGAACCACGTAGATGTTTTGATTCTCAGGGCCGGTGTCGGCGCATGCACTCAACAGCAGGCAGCTCAACGTCAGTGCGCAAATCGCTCGCGGCAAGCGCAACTACGGCTGCAATCCCGAAACCAAGGGTACGAAACTCACCGCGCCCAACGACTGGCGATCAACCCGGGTTTCGCCCTTGATGTAGAGGTACAGCTCCTGCCGCCCGTCGGGCCCCACCGGCGCTATCAGCCGCCCGCCGACTTTGAGCTGCTCGAACAAGACCGCCGGCACCGCTTGTGGCGCCGCCGTCAACAGGATTCCATCGAACGGCGCGCGCGCCGGCCAGCCGACGTTGCCATCATCATGACGAAAATGGACATTGCGTATTCGCAATTCACGCAGAGTCCGCCGTGCTCTTCCCAAGAGACTGGCGATTCGCTCGATGGTGTAGAGCTCTTTGATCAACGGCGACAGCACCGCGGATTGATAACCGCAGCCGGTCCCTATCTCCAGCACCCGGTGTACGTCTCCGGCCGCCAGCAACGCCTCGGTCATGCGGGCCACCACGAACGGCTGCGAGATGGTCTGACCGAAGCCTATCGGCAGCGCCGTGTCCTCATAGGCGCGGCTGGCCAGCGCCTCATCCATGAACAGGTGCCGCGGCACATTGCGGATGCGATCAAGAATGCGCAGATCCGCAATGCCCTGTTCTTGCAGCCGCTGCACCAGCCGCTCACGGGTGCGCGCCGAAGTCATGCCGATGCCGCTCAAACGCGGGCCTTCCATGAAGTTAGTCAAGATCGAGCCACCGCTTGAGACCTACGAGCGCGTCATGGCGAGTCAAATCGATTTGCAGCGGAGTTATGGACGCGAACCCTTCCGCAACGGCGTGAAAGTCCGTACCCGGCCCTGCGTCCTGACCCGCACCCGCATTGCCGACCCAGTATACGTCGTGGCCGCGCGGATCCTGCGCTTTCACGATGGGCTTGGAGCGATGCCGGCTGCCGAGGCGCGTCACCTTGACGCCGCGCAGTTGCCCGTCCGGCAAATCCGGCACATTGACGTTGAGGATCACGGGCCCCTCCTCCGGACCTCGCAGCGGATCCTGTGCCATTCGCCGCACCAACTGCGCCGCCAGCTCCGCGGCCAGGCGAAAATTGCGCGGGCTGTCCGGCGTCAGGCACAGCGATACGGCGATGGCCGGCAACCCGAGAAAGCGGCCTTCGACGGCGGCGGCGACGGTACCAGAGTACAGCGTGTCGTCGCCGAGATTGGCGCCGTCATTCACGCCCGACACCACGATGTCGTGTTCAAAGTCGAACAATCCGGAGACCGCCAGATGCACGCAATCAGTCGGCGTGCCGTTGACGAAATAAGAATCGGTGTCGTAGCGCGTGGCGCGCACCGGGACGTCGAGAGTCAGAGAATTGCTCGCGCCGCTGCGATTCCGGTCAGGAGCCACTATGGTGACGGCCCCCAATGGCTTGATCGCCCGCCCGAGTGCCGCCAAGCCCTCGGCTCGGTAGCCGTCGTCATTGGAAAGAAGGATCTTCAACTGATTCACAGCCTGCGCCGCGCTGGCGGGTGTCGCCGTGCGGACTATACTGTAACCCTGGAAACCCGGATAGCCGACGCAACTTAAGATCCATGGTCAAAAAAAACACTGACGCAGGGGCCGAGATCAGCGAATTTCGCGCCGCGGTTCGCGACGTCAAGCCGTTGCCGCAGTCGCCGCCGCTGGCCGGCATGGCCGCGCCCAAACCGCGTCCGCGTCTGCGCAAGCCGTCAGGGAGCACAGCGCAAAATCTCGATGAACTGATGCCTTTGGTCGCGACCCCGTCCCTCGAGGCGTCGCCGCAAGATATCGCCGCCGGCGCAACGCTGTCTTTTCAACGCGCCGGCGTGCGCCCGCAGGTGATGCGCCGCTTGCGCCGCGGCTTGTATCCGGCGGAGGACGAGCTGGACCTGCACGGCTTGAATCAAACAGCGGCGCGCGATTCCATGGCCGATTTCCTCGCCCGCAGCCGCGAAGCCGGACGCCGCTGCGTGAGAATCATTCATGGCAAAGGCTATCGATCGGGAGCGCGCGGCCCGGTCCTCAAAATCGCGGTGGATCTCTGGCTGCGGCGGCACGGGGATGTGATGGCCTTCACGTCCGCGAAGGGTATCGACGGCGGCACCGGCGCGGTTTACGTCCTGCTGCGCAGCTGAAACCGTCAATGCGACAGCAGCACCGACGCCATCGCAGCCAGGCCTTCGTTGCGCCCAATGAATCCCAAGCGCTCCGTGGTGGTCGCTTTGATGTTGATGAGCCGCGCCGGCACCTGTAAGTCGGCGGCGAGATTTGCCGACATCGCGCTGCGATGTGCGGCGATGCGCGGCGCTTCCGCAAGCACGGTCAGGTCAGCGTTGACCAGGTGCAGCCCCGCGGCCCGCATGCGCTCCGCAACTGCGCGCAGGAACACGCGGCTGTCGGCGCCCCGGTAGCGGGGATCGCTGTCGGGAAAATGCTGGCCGATATCGCCGTCGCCCATGGCGCCGAGCAGCGCATCGCACAGCGCGTGGATGACGACGTCGCCGTCCGAGTGCGCAATCACGCCGAAGGGATGTGCGATGCGCACACCGCCGAGTACCACGTGGTCGCCCGCGCCGAAAGCGTGCACGTCCATGCCAAGTCCTGCGCGCATCTGATTGCTCTCCGTCAATCGCAAAATTCCGGCGGCCAACTCCAAGTCCTCGACGCGTGTCACTTTGATATTGAATGGCGAGCCGCGCACCAGCTTCGGATGCAACCTCAAGCGCTCGAGCGCCTGCGCCTCATCGGTTACCGCGACTCCGGCGCGGGCTACATCCTGCAATGCCCTGCGTAACTGCGCAAAGCCGAACACCTGCGGCGTCAGCGCGCGCCACAGACCGGTGCGATCCACGGTTTCCACGCTGTCGCGCAGTTCCCGTTTGACCGTATCGACAATGGGTGCCGCAAGCACCGCGCCCGCCGCGGCGGCTCCTAAGTTGTCGGGCACGCCGGCCACGGCGTCGATCAGCGCGGCGAGATCCTCGCCGCTCAGACAGGGCCGCGCGGCATCGTGCACCAGAATCCAATCCTCCGCAGCCGCTTTCGGCAGTAGAAAATCGAGGCCGTTCATCACCGAGTCCTGACGCTGGGCGCCGCCAATCGTGCTCAGCAATTTAGGCGAATTCAGCTTGGCGGAAATCGCGGGCCAGTGCGGGTCGTTGGCGGCAAGCACCACGACGATGGCGTGCACACGAGGTTCCTTAAGCAGCGCGTGCAGCGACCATTCCAGCACGCTGCGGCCCGCAAGCGTCGTGTATTGTTTGGGAAGGCCGTGAGTTGCCGATGCGAAGCGCTCGCCGCGGCCGGCGGCCGGAACGATCGCCCATAGACGGCGCTCGGCAGGCGCGCTCATTCCGCGCGAGCGGCAACCGGGCGAGCGCTAACAGCGCTGGCGGGTGCGGACGCAGCCGGCGTGGTGGTTGCCACGACTTGATAAAAGGTTTCGCTGGCTCCGACCATACCCAATTCGCTGCGTGCTCGTTCTTCGAGCGCGGTCAGACCCACCTTCAGATTATTGACTTCGGCGCTCAGCTGCCGATTGCGTTCACTTTGCTCGTGATTGGCCGCTCGCTGCGCATCGACTGCGGCCTGCAGCCGCGCCACCTCGCGAAAGCCTTGGTCCGAGAGCCATAGGCGATACTGCAGCAAGACCAATGCTACAGCCAAGATGGCGGCGAAAATCCTCATGGGGACAGGAGCTTAGCACGAACTCTTAAGAAATTGGTACCGACAAAGCGCGCGTACCCGCATACCTGGCCTTGTCCTTGAGTTCTCCTTCGATCCGCAGCAGCTGATTGTACTTGGCCATTCGATCCGAGCGCGACATCGAGCCGGTCTTGATCTGGGTGGCGGTGGTTGCCGCCGCGATGTCCGCAATCGTCGCATCCTCCGTCTCTCCCGAGCGATGCGACACCACCGCGGCGTACTTGGCGCTGAATGCCATGTCGATGGCGGCCAAGGTTTCGGTCAAGGTCCCGATTTGATTCGGCTTCACGAGAATGGCGTTGGCGATTTTCTTGGCGATGCCTTCCGCGAAGATCTTGGTGTTGGTCACGAAAATATCGTCGCCCACCAACTGGATTTTGTTTCCCAATTTGCGGGTCAGAATGGCCCAGCCGTCCCAGTCGCTTTCGCTCATGCCGTCTTCGATGGTCACGATGGGGTACTTCGCGACCAGGCCCGCCAGATAATCGGCGAACTCGGAGGAATTGAATTTGCGGCCCTCGGACTTCAATTCGTAGATGCCGTCCTTGAAGAACTCGGAGCTGGCGACGTCCAGTCCCAGATAGACATCCTTGCCGGCGCGGTATCCCGCCTTGTCGATGGCTTCCAATATCGTGGTGATGGCCGCCTCATTGGACGGCAGATCGGGTGCGAAGCCCCCCTCGTCGCCGACCGCGGTGTTCAAGCCCTTGCCATGCAAAACCTTCTTCAAGGTGTGAAACACCTCGGCGCCGTAGCGCACCGCCTCCGACAGCGACGGCGCCCCTAGGGGCAAAATCATGAATTCCTGAATGTCGACGCTGTTGTCGGCGTGCGCCCCACCGTTGATGATATTCATCATCGGCACCGGCAGCGTCACCTCGCCGCTGCCGGCCAAGTGGCGGTACAGCGGCAAGCCGCGGTCGCGCGCGGCCGCGTGCGCCGCCGCCAAGGACACCGCCAAAATCGCATTGGCGCCCAACCTTGATTTGGCGTCCGTGCCGTCGAGGCGGATCATCTTGGCATCGAGGCCAGCCTGATCCTGCGCGTCGGCGCCCATGACGCACTCGCGTAGCGGCCCGTTGATGGCGCCGACCGCTTTGAGCACGCCCTTGCCGCCGAAGCGCTTCATATCGCCATCGCGCAATTCAACGGCCTCGCGCGAACCCGTCGAGGCGCCCGAGGGCACCGCGGCCCTGCCAAACGCGCCGGAATGAAGCACCACATCCGCTTCGACCGTCGGATTGCCGCGTGAATCGATGATTTGGCGGCCGCGAACATCGACGATACGGCTCATAGCAATGATTCCTCGAATGGCTGTTTCTTCACTGCAATATCCAATTCCTTGAGTGTCGCCAACAGCGATTTCATACGATCCAAGGGCCAGGCATTCGGCCCATCGGACAGCGCCTTGGCGGGATCGGGGTGCGTCTCCATGAAAATTCCGGCCACTCCGGCCGCCACCGCGGCGCGCGCCAGTACCGGAACGAACTCGCGCTGCCCGCCGGAGGAGTCGCCCTGGCCGCCGGGCAGCTGCACCGAGTGCGTGGCGTCGAATACCACGGGACAGCCGGTGGCGCGCATCACCGCCAAGGAACGCATGTCCGACACGAGATTGTTGTAACCAAAGGAAAAGCCGCGCTCGCAAACCATGATCTGCGCGTTGCCGGTGGAGCGCGCCTTGTCAACCACGTTCTGCATTTCCCATGGCGACAGGAATTGGCCTTTCTTGATGTTCACCGGTTTGCCCAAGGAGCTCACGGCGACGATGAAGTTGGTCTGGCGGCAGAGAAAGGCCGGAGTTTGCAAAACATCGACGACCGCGGCCACTTCCGCAAGCGGCGTATCTTCGTGCACATCGGTAAGAACCGGGACGCCTATCTGCTCGCGCACCCGTGCCAGCGCCTTCAGACCCAGGGCTATGCCGGGCCCTCTGAAGCTTGCGCGCGAAGATCGGTTGGCCTTGTCGAACGAGGCCTTGAAGATGAACGGGATCTTGAGCGCCGCGGTCATCTCCTGCAGGCGCCCCGCCACATCCACCACCAGATCTTGGCTTTCAATGACGCAGGGGCCGGCAATCAAAAAGAACGGGCGCTCCTGCCCGACCTCGAAGGAGGCCAATTTCATGCGCACCGCCCGCTCATGCTCAGTGCCCAGCCTTCACGCCGTCGCGCGGCCGGGCTGCAGGGCGGCGCGATACTCGCGCGCGGCGCGCACAAAGCCGGCGAACAGCGGATGTCCATCGCGGGGCGTCGAGGTGAACTCCGGGTGGAACTGACTGGCGACAAACCACGGATGAGAACGCAGTTCGATGAATTCCACCAGGCCATCGGCGGAAAAGCCCGAGAAAGTGAAGCCGGCTGCGGTCAACTCGTCAAGATAGTGATTGTTGAATTCATAGCGGTGGCGATGACGCTCGAAAATCGACTCTCTGCCGTAGATCGCGCGCGCCAGCGAGCCTGGGATCAGTTTGGCTTCCTGAGCGCCGAGGCGCATGCTGCCGCCCAACTCCGATTTCTCATCGCGCACTTGCTGGCCGCGCTCCAAATCCTGCCATTCGGTGATCAAGGCAATCACCGGGTGATTCGTGGCCCGATCGAACTCGGTGCTGTTGGCGCCCTTCAGCGCCAGCACATTGCGCGCATATTCGACGATGGCGAGCTGCAT
>DATMKO010000108.1:0-2016 GCA_035571175.1 Steroidobacteraceae bacterium
CCACCCAGACATCCAGCAATACCTCGCCGAACGGGTAGGTATGGCGCAATCGCAGCAACGGCCGCGGCGTTCTTATCTCAATGCCGATTTCCTCACGCAGCTCGCGCGTAAGTCCCGCGCGGCGATCTTCGCCGGGACGCAATTTGCCGCCTGGGAATTCCCATCCTCCGGCCAGGTGTTTGCCGGGTGGACGCTGTCCGATCAGCACCCGATCTTCAGCGTCGATCACCGCGCCGGCGACCACATAGATGGCTGAGCTTAGGCGGTCGGAACTCAACCGCTCGCTTGCTGCAATGTACCGTGGCAGTGCTTGTACTTGCGGCCGGACCCGCAAGGACAGGGCTCATTGCGGCCTACTTTCGGCACGGCGCGCACGAACGGGGTGGCTGGGGGCGCAGCAGCGCGCGGTTCCAATTCCATGACGTTTCCCGACCCCCCAGGGGGCGGCGCACCCTGCCCGTCCGCTCCCGGCACCGTCTGAATCGGCGAGATGGCTTCGGCATGCTGCGCCTGCAGCGCGCGTGCCAGGCGCTGATGCCGCTCGAGTTCCTCGCGCTCGATCTCGGCCTGGCTGCGCACTTGAATCTTCGACACCGTCGTCACCGTATCGAATTTGATGCGATCCAGCATTCCGGAGAACAATTCAAACGCTTCGCGCTTGTATTCCTGCTTCGGATTCTTCTGCGCATAGCTGCGCAGGTAAATCCCCTGGCGCATGTAGTCCATCGCGGCGAGATGCTCGCGCCACAGTTGATCGAGCGTGCGCAGCGTCACTTCTTTTTCGATATAGCGCATCACCTGCGCTCCGACGTTGTTTTCCTTCTGGCCGTAAGCCTGTTCCAAGGCAGTGACAATTTTATTGCGCAGATCGGAGCCGTCCCCCGCTTCCTCCGCCTTCACCCACTCCACGACCGGCAGCGCCGCGCCGAAATCGCGTTCGATCGCATCGCCCAAGCCCTTGGCGTTCCACTGCTCTTCAGGGGCGCCCGCCGGAATGTACTGGTCCACCAACTGCGCAACCACGTCTTCGCGCATGCCTTTGATCGCCTCGGCGACGTCCTCGGCACTCATCAAATCGGTGCGCTGCTGGTAAATCACACGGCGCTGATCATTCGCCACATCGTCATACTCCAGCAGTTGCTTGCGCGCATCGAAGTTGTGCTGTTCGACACGCCGCTGCGCGCGTTCAATCTGCCGCGTCAGCATGCCGCTTTCGATGGCCTCGCCCGCCTTCATGCCCACCCGGGTCATGAGCGCCTTCATGCGGGTGGGGTCGCCGAAGATGCGCATCAAATTGTCTTCGAGCGACAGATAGAAACGGCTCGATCCGGGATCGCCCTGACGGCCGGACCGGCCGCGCAACTGGTTATCGATACGCCGCGACTCATGCCGCTCCGTGCCGACGATGTGCAGACCGCCGGCGGCCACTACCTGCTCGTGCCGCTGACGCCATGCGTCGTGGATCCCCTTCAGCTCCGCCTCATTGGGGTTCTCGATGAGGTCGATCTGCGTTTGCGGGCTGCCGCCGAGAACGATGTCGGTGCCGCGGCCCGCCATGTTGGTGGCAATCGTAATGGCGCCGGGCCGGCCGGCTTCGGCCACGATATGCGCCTCGCGCTCGTGCTGCTTGGCATTGAGAACCTCATGAGGGATTTTCGCGCCCTGCAGCAGTTTCGCGAGCCGTTCGGAAGCTTCGATCGAGGTTGTGCCCACCAGTACCGGCTGGCCGCGTTTCACGCAGTCCTGGATATCCTCGAGGATGGCCTGGAACTTGTCCTGTTCGGACAGAAACACAAGATCCGAGCGATCGTTGCGGATCATCGGCTTGTGGGTGGGGATCACCACCACTTCCAAACCATAGATCTGCTGGAATTCGAATGCCTCGGTGTCCGCGGTTCCCGTCATTCCCGAAAGTTTCGAATACAGGCGGAAATAGTTCTGGAAGGTTATCGATGCGACGGTCTGGTTTTCCTCCCGGACCTTGACGCCCTCCTTGGCTTCGACCGCTTGATGCAG
>DATMKO010000109.1:0-6956 GCA_035571175.1 Steroidobacteraceae bacterium
CTTTTGACCGGTACGCTGATCGAGAACGACGACGCCGACAAGGTTGCGGCGATCTGCACGGACCCGCTCACGGCGCGGTTGACCAAAACGTGGTTATGGCCGAGCCGCGCGAGCGCTCCCGCCCGATACACCAAAACGCGCAGCTCCGACTTGCTGGAATCGATTGGGTAGGTGCCGGGAGCAGGCAGCGCCTGCAGAATTGGCGCAGGTTGATTCGGAGTTTGCGGCGCCGGGGCGCGCGGCCGCGGCGCGCCGCACGCGGCCAAACCAAGCACCACGAGGGCGACGCCGACGCGCTTGCACATAACTTAGATCCCGCTGGCTTGTTAAACTAGGCGGCAGTCTTGCACCTGGAGCGATTCGATGCCAAATGAAAGTTCCCCCAAACGCTACGGTGCGGTCGCGCAAGGATTTCATTGGATCATCGCCGGGCTGATCGTCACCCAGTTCACTCTGGGCTGGATGGCCGATGACCTGCCGCTGGGAATGCGCAGGTTGGCGCTGCTCGCGCGGCATAAGAGTTTCGGCATGACCGTACTGATGCTGGCGGTGCTCCGGCTGCTATGGCGCCTCTTCAATCGGCCCCCGGAATTGCCCGCCGGCATGACCAAGACCCAGATGACTCTGGCGCGCGCAACACATATCGCGTTTTACGTACTGTTGTTCGCGATGCCGTTCACCGGCTGGACGATGTCCTCCGCCAAGAATTATTCGGTGAGCTGGTTTGGCCTGTTCACCTGGCCGAATCTCATCAGTCCGAACGAGCATGCATTCGATCTGCTGAGGTCGACCCACCACTTACTGAGCGACGCGCTCCTGGCGATTGCCATTCTGCACATTCTCGCGGCGCTCAAACATCATTTCTGGAACAAGGACGATGTATTGATTCGCATGGTGCCATTTACCAAATCGGAGAAACGCAAATGAAAAATTGCTTTGCCGCCGCGTGCGCCGGACTTTTACTGGCGGCGTCAGCCGCGGCGGCCGGCGTCGCCGGCTACACGGCCGATGCCCAGCAAAGCCGGCTGGAATTCGTTGGTGTCCAGGCCGGGGCGGATTTCAAAGGCGTGTTCCACAAGTTCTCGGCAGTCGTGGACTTTGCGCCGGACTCGCTCGCCAGCTCGCATTTTGATGTGCAAATCGACATGAACTCGGTCGATTCGAAGGATTCGGACCGCGATAAAACGATACGCGGACCCGATGTCTTCGATGTGGCGAACGCGCCGACGGCGCACTATGTGACCAAGACAATCACCAAGACTGCCGCTGGCTTTTCCGCGGTCGGTGCGCTGACGCTGCGCGGCGTCACCAAGGACGTACCCATCGACTTTCAGTTCGCACAAGCTGCTGCCGGCGCGACGCTGTCGGGCAGCGCCAAGCTCAAGCGCCTGGACTTTGGCGTGGGTCGTGGGGACTGGAAGAGCACCGAGTGGGTGGAGGATGCCGTGAAAATCAATTTTTCCCTGGTGCTCAAGCCCAAGACTTGACATGCCGCGCACTTTCGACGACGTGGCCGAATGCGTGGAGGACACCTTAAGCCGCGTTGGACCGCGCATCGTGCTGGCGCTGCCGTTGGGGATTGGCAAGCCGAATCCGCTGGTCAATGAGTTTTACCGCCGCGCACGGCGCGACCCGGCGATTGCGCTCAAGATTTTCACGGCCTTGAGCTTGCGCCCGCCGCAATGGAACGGTGAGCTGGAGAGGCTGTTTTTGCAGCCCATGGTCGAGCGGCTGTTCGGCGGCTGTGTGCCCCTCGACTATGTCGGAGATCTGCACCGCGGGGATGTGCCGGAAAATGTGCAGATCATCGAATTCTTTCTCGATCCCGGCGCACTGCTAAACGTTGCGCATTCGCAGCGCCACTATGTTAGCAGCAACTACACGCATGTTGCCCGCGATGTCGCGGCCCACGGCGTCAATGTCATCGCGCAACTGGTGGCGAAGCGCGGCGTCGAGGGGCGCGCGGAATATAGTTTGGGATCGAACCCCGATGTCACTGTCGATTTGTTGGAAGTATTGGCGCCGCAGCGGCGGCAGGGAAGAACCGTCGTCGTCATCGGAGAAGTCAATCGGCAGATGCCGTTCATGTTCGGTCCCGCGGCGGTGAGCGTCGAGACATTTGATTCCCTCATCGAGCATCCACGTTACGACTACGACCTGTTCGCGCCGCCCAATCAGCGCTTGACCACGAGCGACTATGCCATCGGCCTGTATTGCGCGCGCCTGGTGCGCGACGGCGGCACGCTGCAGATCGGCATCGGCGAGCTTGGCGACGCCGTGGTCTACGGCCTGCAGCTGCGCCAGCAGCAGAACGCGGAATTCCTCGAGATCCTGCAGGGGCTGAAAGCTACGCGGCGCTTCGCGGCCACCCTCGACTCCATCGGCGGCGAGTCGCCGTTCGAGGCGGGCCTGTACGGGTGCACGGAGATGTTCGTCGACGGATTCCTTGATTTGTACCGCAGCGGCGTTCTGCGCCGCCGCGTCTACGATGATCTGCGCATCCAGCAATTGCTGAACACGGGGGCGATCGGCGAGCGCATCGACGAGCCGTTTCTCGCGGCGCTGGCGGGCGCGGGCTTCGGCAGTCCGCTCGATGCGCCCGAGTTTGCGCTGCTGCAGAAATTTGGAGTGTTTCGCCGGGAATGCCGTTATGCGGACGGTTTCATCGAAAATGCGGAGGGTCTGTGCGCCGCGGCGCTGCTCGATACGCCGTCCGCGCGCCGCGAACTGCTGTCGCTCTGTACCGGCCGGCAATTGACGGGTGGCATTCTTCTGCATGGCGGATTTTTTCTCGGGCCGCGCGGATTCTACGCCGCACTGCGAGATCTTCCGGATACGGAGCGGCGCCAGTTCTGCATGAGCGGCGTGTCGTTCATCAACCAGCTCGACGGCGGCGATCAAGCGCTCAAAATCGCGCAGCGCAGGGACGGGCGATTCATCAATTCAAGCATGATGGCGACCTTGCTGGGCGCCGCGGTGTCGGACGGCCTCGCCGATGGTCGAGTCGTCAGCGGCGTGGGCGGTCAGTACAACTTCGTGGCCATGGCGCACTCCTTGCCGGGGGCGCGCTCGATTCTGACCCTGCGCAGCACCCGCGAGAGGAACTCATCGCTCACATCGAACATCCTGTGGAGTTACGGCAATACCACCATCCCGCGGCATTTACGCGATGTGGTGGTGACGGAATACGGCGTCGCCGACTTGCGCGGCCTCACTGATCAGGACGTGATCGCAGCCATGCTCAACATCGCGGATTCGCGCTTTCAAGACGATCTCAAGCGTCAGGCGCAAAACAGCGGCAAGCTGCCGCGCGACTATCAGATACCCGATGTACATCGTAACAACACGCCGCGCGCTTTGGAGGAACGATTCATTCTTGCGCGCGCCCGCGGTTTGTTTTCCGAGTTTCCCTTCGGCACCGATTTTACCTCTGAGGAAGTCGTGCTGGCGAAGGCATTGGCGAGTCTGAAGGAGCACACCCGGGACGGCGGGCCGCGGCTCAAAACCGTGGCGACGGCGCTGACTTCGCTCGGCACGCCCGCGCATCTGAGGCCGTATCTTAAGCGAATGGCATTGAATGCGCCGCGAACCCGTCAGGAATGGCTGTGGCAGCGTTTGCTGGTGCAGGAACTGCGCCGTCTGGCCTGAAGGACCGCGTCTGGATTGTGTCCGGACGCCCGTGTGAGTAACCTTGCCACCCCGGCCAACCCGTCAGCGGAGCGACTTTATGAAAATCGGCGTACCCAAGGAGATCAAGATTCACGAATATCGGGTGGGATTGGTGCCCGCGGGGGTTCGCGAACTCGTCGACGCGGGGCACCAAGTGCTGGTGCAAAGCGGCGCGGGCGCGGGAATAGGCTTCGACGACGCGCATTACCAGGCGGCTGGCGGCAGCATCGAGCGTCGAGCGGAGGACATTTTCGCATCCGCCGACTTGATCGTGAAAGTCAAGGAGCCGCAGCTCGGCGAGTGCCAACAGCTGCACAATGGCCAGACGCTGTTCACATACCTGCATTTGGCGGCTGACCGCGAGCAGGCGCAGGCGCTGTTGGCCTCCGGTGCGACCGCGATCGCCTACGAGACCGTCACCGCTCCGGACGGTTCGCTGCCGCTGCTGACACCCATGAGTGAAGTGGCGGGACGCATGTCGGTGCAGGTGGGCGCCAACTGCCTGCAGAAGGCCAACGGCGGATTCGGCGTGCTGCTGGGAGGTGTACCCGGCGTCGCACCGGCAAAAGTAGTGGTGCTCGGCGGCGGCGTATCCGGCACGCACGCCGCGGAAATGGCGGTTGGATTGCGGGCGGATGTGACCGTCGTGGATCGCTCGGTGAAAAGATTGCGCGAGCTGTCTTCCATCTTCGGCAGCCAGCTGAAAACGGTGTACTCCACCGCGCATGCGATTGAGGAGCTGGTGCGCGACGCCGACCTCGTCATCGGCGCCGTGCTGATCGCCGGCGCCGCTGCACCCAAGCTGGTGACGCGCGCGATGGTCAAGGCCATGAAACCAGGAGCGGTGCTGGTCGATATTGCGATCGATCAGGGCGGCTGCTTCGAGACCAGTCGTCCGACCACTCACGCCGAGCCCACGTACGTTCTCGACGGCGTCATCCATTATTGCGTAACGAACATGCCGGGCGCGGTACCGCGGACCTCCACGTTTGCGCTCACCAATGCGACCTTGCCCTACGTGAAGGCATTGGCGGATCATGGCTGGCGCGCCGCCATCTCCAAAGACCCGGGGTTGGCAAACGGCCTGAACGTGCATGCCGGCCAGCTGACTCACCAAGCGGTGGCCAGCGCGCTCGGGCTGGATTATAGGGCGTACCGCGCCGCCTAAGGCATTTTCGGCGCGATCATTGCACCGCCGTATTGCGCGGGGACGCGCGAAATAACAACAACGGAGTGTCAATGATAAAGAAGCGGCATCAACCGAAATTTCGCCGTGCGACGCCCGCGGTACGCCGCGAAGCGCTGGTCGAAGCGACATTGCGGTGCCTGAAGAAGTACGGTCACGGCGGCGTTTCCGTGCGCCGCATCAGCGCCGCCGCCGGCGTTTCCATCGGCTTGATCAATCACCATTTTCCGAGCAAGGCCAGCTTGATAGCGGAAACCTACGAAACTCTGGCCCTGTCATTGCAGGACTCGATTCGCGCCCGGGCTGAAAACCGCGCGGCGTCGCCGCGTGCGCGCTTGAGCGATTTTTTCCGCGCCTCGTTCGCTCCCGAGCTTCTCGACCCGCAATTGTTCAATGTGTGGGTGGTGTTCTGGAGCATGGTCGCCCACTCGCCCAAGATTCGCGAGGTTCACGATCGCACTTACGGCAAGTATCGGTCCATATTGGAGGCGCTGTTGGGAGAACTGGTGAAATCCGGCGCTGCGCCCGCGCTGAAGCTGCGTTCCGCCGCAATTGCGCTGTCCGCGCTGCTCGACGGCCTTTGGGTTGAGCTCTCCCTGAGCTCCGCGACATTCAAACCCAGCGAGGCAATCGCGATCTGCGAAGATTGGGTCAACGCCCTGTGCGGCGGCGCATTTCCGCGGATGCTGCGCAACAAACGCGGCAAAGCGTAGGCCGCGGCTGCTGATGGCGCGATCCCTGGGTGGTGCCATGCCCTCCTCCTTGTTATACTACCGTTCAACAAGAGTAGGAAAGCCCGTCATGGATGCAAAGCGCGCAGCGTACGACGAATCAATGGCGCCGGTCGCCGCCGATCTGGACGGCTTCAGTTTGCCGGGCTGGATCTATCGCGATGCAGATTTTCTGGATGCCGAGAAGGAGCGGGTATTTGCGCCGTCCTGGCAGATAGTCTGCCACCTGAGCGATATCCCGAACCCGGGCGATTACCACACGCTGGATTTTCTCGGCGAGCCCTTGGTCGCGGTGCGCGGCCAGGATTACGCCGTGAATGCCTTCTTCAACGTCTGCCGGCATCGAGCCGCAAGGCTGCTCGACGGCGGCGCCGGACATTGCCCGGGACGAATCGTGTGTCCGTATCATGCCTGGACCTATGGTCTCGACGGGCGCTTGGCCGCGGTACCGCGGCGCGGGGAATTCTTCGGTTTTTCGTCCGATCAATATGGCCTGAAGCGCGTCGAAACCGAGATCTACCAGGGATTCGTGTTCGCGCGCCTGAAGGCGGGTCTTCCCGGCGTCGCCGAGATGCTGGCGCCTTATCACGACGAATTGTCCCAGTATCGGCTCGAGGAGCTTAAGCCCCTGGGGCGCGTGACTTATCGCACCCGCCACGTGAATTGGAAGAACGTGACCGACAACTATTCGGACGGCATGCACATCACGGTGGCGCATCCCGGTCTCACGCGCCTGTTCGGCTTGAGCTATGGCGTCGAGGCGCAGCCCTGGGCGGACAAGATGTGGGGCTATCTTCGCGACATACCGTCATCGCAGCTGTCGGAGCGCATGTACCAAGCGCTATTGCCCACATCACCGCACCTGCCCGAGGATCGGCAGCGGCTTTGGACCTACTTCAAGCTGTGGCCGAATGTGGCCTTCGACATTTATCCGGATCAGGTCGATTTCATGCAGATGATACCGATCTCGCCCACCGAAACTCTGATTCGCGAGATTGCCTACGCTCATCCCGACCAGCGGCGCGAGATGCGTGCGGCGCGCTATTTGAACTGGCGCATCAACCGCAGGGTCAGTCTGGAGGACAAGGCGCTCATCGAACGGGTGCAGACCGGCATGGGGTCGCGCAGCTACAGCCCCGGCCCGTTGGGCAGCAGCGAGGTCGCTTTGCGCAGTTTTGCCCGCCGTATGCGCGAACTCATTCCTGAAAGCCGTCTGGATCGCGCGCCGGGCCCAGGCTGGCGCAGCGGCAGAAAATCGCCGTGAGCGGCCCGCAGCCGCGTGACGCCGTCATCGTCGGCGGGGGTCACAACGGGCTGGTGTGCGCCGCGTATCTCGCCGCGGCGGGTCTCAAAGTCACCGTGCTCGAGGC
>DATMKO010000110.1:0-2192 GCA_035571175.1 Steroidobacteraceae bacterium
GCCATCAGCGCCCGAAACGCATCCGCTCTCGCGACCGTGGCCTCCAGCGTCTCAACAGGTTCAGACCACCACGGCGACGGTAGATGCTTGAAATCATGATGCGGGAAGCGCGCCGACAACTGCTCCGGCGAACTGCCCACGTCGCAGACAAACGCGGCACGTTCCCGCACCTCATGCATGATGTGCACCGACGCCTGATGAACTTTGAGGATCGGTTCGGCCGTCTGCAGAGCCCGCGTGTACGGTGAAATTATGATTCGCGTCAGGGAAGCGCGAGCCAATTGCGACGCGGCGGCTTCGGCTTGCGCGACACCTAAGTCCGTCAACTCCGGGTCCTCAATTCCTGGATCGATGCGGGTCGGGGTGAAATGCAGATTGAAATAGCTTTGTCCGTGGCGCAGTAAAAACATTCAACACCCTACCGACGCGGCAGCAACGATTTGATCTGCGATTCCAATTGCTTCAGATTGACTTCCCCCTGATAGCGGGCAACAACTCGGCCCTCTGAATCGATCAGATAACTCAAGGGCAATCCGAGCACACCGCCGAAGCGCTCTGCGAGCTGCGGATCTCCCATCAGCACAGGGTAATCCATCTGGTATTTCTCATAGGCTCGCTTAACCGGCGCAACGTCATCGTCCATTGAAATTCCAACGATCTGCAGTCCTGCGGGTCCGAAAGTGCGTTGCCAGGCGATGAAACGCGGTATTTCGGTAAGACAAGGTCCGCACCATGTGGCCCAGAAGTTCAGCAGCACAAGTTTTCCCCGATAAGTGCCTAAGCTGAAAACCTCTCCCTTGATGTCGGTACGCGTGAAATCGGGCGCCACTCGCAGAACGTTGTCACTGGCAGTCGAAACGGCGGAACCGGCTAGGCAGAGGGCCACCGCGATCATGCGCACCACAGCCATCCCTACTCTCCCTTCGCCACCGGGTAGCCCTGATTGACCCAGTTGTCGCCAAAGTTCTCGGCAATGTACAGGACCTTCACTTGAGTGAAGCCGAGCGCGTGCAGCGCGCCATAGGCGGCGGCGACATTTGGACAGTGGCTCCAGGGGCAGCAGCCGCAGTAAATGAGGATCGCTGTGTCTTTGCTCAACTTGGCAACGCGATCGCGTAGCTGCTTGAGGCCAGCCTCTTCCTTTGCGGCACCGATGTACTCGGAGTCGGGAATATGCGCCTGTGCGTAAAGATTATGAAAGCCAATTTGCAGGATCAATGGCTTGGGGAAGGACGCGTTCTTAAGATTGGCAGCAAGCTCGGCGGGCTGTATCAGATCAGCCGTGGGGATAGATGACGCCGGTAGATGTTGCGCCGAGGCACGGGCCGACGGAGACAGGAAAATCAAGGCGAAGACGAAAGTGGTCAAGGTTTTCATAACTGTCCGTTTCATGTTACTCGATTCCCGGCCGCGCAAACTGTGGATGCTGAATCACCGCATCGTGCCAGGATGCATCGTCCGCGAGGCTGCCGAAGGGAACCTGCGCGTCGCTGCGCCGCCACCGGTCCAGCCATTCTGCGCCCAGCAGTTCGTGATCATGCGGTTGAGCGGCCGCGGGCGGCGATAGGCCGATCGTCGTTTCTGCCTTGGGGCCGGTGCCGCGGCCTTTGGCAACATAGAAGCCGGCAGCCAGCATGGCGGCGCGCACACTGGTGGAGTATGTGTACGTGAAGAGCTCCGCTGGTTTATCTCTGCACAGCCGGGCCAGTTCGCGAAACGCCGCCAGCGTCCACACGGCCGCATCGGTCTTGAAAGAGAAGGGATCGAAGAAAATGATGTCGGGGGCGGGCGCTTCGAACTTTCGCAGCGCGAAATCGCCGCACAGCAGCAGCCAGTCGATGTTCGCCCTGCTGTTGGTCCAGCGGTAATCGCTTAGCAATGCCCTCGGGGCCGCGTGGCGAAGATGTTTGAACCACCTGGTGTGATCGAGTGCGAGCTTGAGCGCATCCAGATCATTTTCGAAGCTGACCAGCGTCAGTGATCTTGCCTGCCGCGCGCCGGATGATGCTTCGACGGCGAGAATCGACGCCATGGCGTTGCCGGCGGCGCCCAAACCCACATCCCACACCACCAAGGGCTGATCTTCGAGGGTTTGCAGGCGCGCGACCAGCCGCGACTGGTCCACATAAAGCGAGCGAGCCTCCTCGGCCGGATCATTTCCAACATGCATGACCTCGCCCGAGGCCATCTCG
>DATMKO010000111.1:0-21151 GCA_035571175.1 Steroidobacteraceae bacterium
CATCTACGAGCTTCTGTGGTTTCTCTCCGGCGATACCAACATCAAGTATCTGCATGATCACGGCGTCAGCATTTGGGATGAGTGGGCGGACGAGAATGGGGAATTGGGACCGGTCTACGGCAAGCAATGGCGCAGCTGGCCGACGGCGGACGGACGCCATATCGATCAGCTGGCGCAGGTGGTCGAACAACTGCGCAGCAATCCCAACTCACGCCGCATATTGGTCAGCGCGTGGAACGTGGGCGAACTGGATCGCATGGCGCTGTTGCCGTGCCACGCGCTTTTCCAATTCTACGTGGCCGACGGCCGATTATCCTGCCAGCTCTATCAGCGCAGTGCCGATGCGCTGCTGGGGGTCCCCTTCAACATCGCCTCGTACGCGCTGCTGACGCATATGCTCGCGCAGCAATGCAATCTGAAGGTCGGCGATTTCGTGTGGACCGGAGGCGATTGTCATTTGTACCTGAATCACCTGGCGCAGACCGACCTGCAGCTGTCGCGCGCACCGTTTCCGTTGCCGCGGCTGAAGATTCGGCGTCAACCGGCGAGTCTGTTCGATTATGCGTTCGAGGATTTCGAAATTCTTGGGTATAACTGCCACGATGCAATCAAAGCGCCGATTGCGGTATGAAGAAGGCCGCGCGGCGCGCGCGCACTCCGCTGATTGAAGTGCGCTATTCACCCATTCATGGCTACGGCGTATTCGCGCGGCGGCGGATCCGCAAAGGCACCACCATCCTCGAGTATCTTGGCGATCGCCTGACCCACAGCCAAGCGGACACCCGCTATCGGAAAAAGGAGACCAGGGACAACCATACATTTTTGTTCACCGTCGACGCGAAGACGGTGATCGATGCGGGGGTCAACGGCAATGAAGCGCGCTACGTGAACCACGGCTGCGACCCCAATTGCGAAAGCGTCAAGCGCGGCAAGAGGATTTTCATCGAGGCGCTACGCACCATACGGCGCGGCGAGGAGCTTGCCGATGACTATCAGATCCAGCGCGACGCCGACGACCCGGTCGATATCGATGAGATTTTCGCCTGCCGCTGCGGAGCGCTTGGGTGCCGCGGCAGCATGCTGGAAGAGCGCGAACTGATGGCGCAGCTCACGCGCGCGAAACCGCCGCAGCGCTTGGTGCGCAAACGGCCGCGGTAAACCGGGCCTGGCCATGAGCGCGAGTGCGGACCTAAGCGTGTCAGGGATCTCGATTCGGGATCAGTTCATCGCACCCGGGCAGGTCCGTTCGCTGGTCGATTGCGCGCAAGCTCGTCACGCACAAGGCGAATTTGCCGCGGCCCGAATCGGCAACGACGCGAGCCGGCAGCGGCGCTCGGATATTCGCGGCGATTTCACTTGTTGGCTGCGCGAGCCGCTATACCCGGTGGAGCGCCTGCTGCTTCAGGAACTGGAGCAACTGCGCCAGGAATTGAATCGCGACGCATACCTGGGGTTGTTCGAGCTGGAGCTGCACTATGCGTGGTATCCGCCCGGTTCGGGATATGCGCGCCATCTGGATCAACCGCGCGGCGGTACGCGGCGCAAGGTATCGCTGGCGCTGTACCTGAACAGCGAGTGGCAGCCGCCTGCCGGAGGGGCGCTGCGGATCTTCGAGGCGGACGATGGATTTCGCGATATCGAGCCGGTTGCCGGCAGGCTGGTGTGCTTTCTCACCGAGGGGCGCGAGCACGCGGTACTGCCGGCGCGCCGCGATCGATGGAGCATCAGCGGCTGGTTCCGCGCGCGTGATTAATCCGTAAGCACCGGTATCGTGCGGCCGATGCGCGGCGCGCCCGCGAACCAGGCATCGGCCGGCTTTTCTGTTTACCTAATGCTTGATAACGCAAAGGGTTTGAGGGGCTGGCACGATTGTTGCTCCACGCTCATGATATATTGTGGGTTCGCCATGCGCTTGCCGTCGCTCAAATTTTTGAAGACCTTCCAGGTCGCGGCCAGGCTGCAAAGCTTCAAGGCGGCGGCTGCGGAGCTCTGCGTCACGCCATCGGCCATCAGCCATCAAATCAAGGCGCTCGAGCAGCAGCTTGGGGTGAGCTTGTTCCAGCGCGGCGTGCGCACGCTGACTCTCACCGACGCCGGCGCGCACTATCTCGAACACCTCAACGACATTTTCTCGAAGCTCGAATCGGTCACCGAACAGCTGCAGGTGCGCTACGGCCGCAGCATCATCCGCCTGAATGTGCCGCCGTTCTTCGCGAACGAGATGCTGCTGCCGCGGCTGGCGTCGTTTTCTCAGGCCCGCGAAGAAACCGACATACGCATCGAAACCACATTTACGGCGCCGAAGACGCACCCGCCGGACGCAGATCTCTCGATCGTCGTCGGCGCGGGTCCCTGGGAAGGGTTGACCGTGCACGAGCTATTCGCACAGAGCTTCATCGCAGCGTGTTCGCCGGCATTTCTGCTTGAAAATCCGATCGATTCGTATGCCGATCTGAACGGCAAGACCTTGCTGTTGCATGAAGAGCGCCGCGAGGCGTGGGAACGATGGGCGCTGGGATTGGGAATCGAGCCGATCAAGCCCAACCGGCTGGTGCGGCTGGACACCATGTCGGCGGTGGTGCGGGCCGCCGAACAGGGCGTCGGCGTCGCGCTGGTTCCCGCGCGCTTGAGCGCCGATCGATTCAGCGGCGGCGGCCTGGTGAAGCTGTTCGATGCGGAATTGACCACCAATGAAAGCTACGTTCTGCTGCATAGACCCGAGGATCGCGCGCGCGAGGATCTGCAGGAACTGACGCAGTGGATCTTGAGCGAATGCCGGGTTGCGTGATTGAACGTAAGCACTGCAGTGGAGTTGGTGGTCGCGGCGGCGGAAAATGACGTCATCGGCCGCGACCGCGGACTGCCGTGGCATCTGCCGGCGGACTTCCGGCACTTCAGAGCGCTGACCTTAGGCCGGCATGTGCTCATGGGCCGCAAAACCTATGAGTCGATCGGCAAGGCGCTGCCGGATCGAACCAATCTGGTCTTGAGCCGGCGCGTGCAATTTGCGCCGGTCGATTGCCGGGTCGTCGCGACACTCGACGCTGCGCGCGCGGTTGCGGGCGCCGATTCGCCCTTGATGGTGATCGGCGGCGCGGAAATCTACCGGATCTGCCTGCCGGTCGCGAGCCGCATTCATCTCACCCTGGTGCATGCGCAAATAGATGGCGGCGACACTTTTTTCCCGGAGTGGCGCGGTATCGAGTGGCGCGAATCCAGCCGCGAGCGCCACCAAGCGGACGCCAAGAACGCCTACGCTTACAGCTTCATCACGCTTGAGCGCCGCTAGACGGGCGCAAGCCTGGCGCTGATCGCAGATTCGGCGCGCTCGAAATCGATCTCCGATAGAGCCGCGACCGAGCCTAAGGTCAATTCGGCCAATATGGCAGCCTGCGTGGCGCCGCGCTCAAGCGCCGCGCGATAGGGAATTTCATGGTGGAACATCACCATCGAGTAGCGCGGAATGAATTGCCGCGGGAAGCGCCGTTCAAGCTCCAGCGACAATGCTTGCTGCAGCTGGAATTTGGGATCCGCGACGCGCTCGCGCATTTCCAAATAATTTTCCAGGGCCATGGCGCCGATCGCATCGGTATTTGGCTTGCGGGCCGCGCCGAACTCCGCGAACGCCGCTTGCCACGACGAATGCCGGGCAACGCAGGCATCGAATTCGATGCAGTCCTCGAAGCAGCAGTTCATTCCTTGACCGTGAAAGGGCACCATGGCGTGCGCCGAATCGCCGATCAGCGCCGCCAAGCCGCGAACGTGCCACGGGGTCGCGGATACTGTTCCCAGAAAGCCGACCGGGTGAGCCTCGAATTCCTCGATGCAGTCCGGCATGAGCGCGCGCGCATCGGGAAACTCCCGGGAGATGAATCGATCGATGGCCGCGGAATCGCGCAATGCTTCGAAGCTGAGAGCGCCGTGTTTGGGCAGAAACAAGGTCGCCGTGAAACTGCCGTCATCGTTTGGCAATGCGATCAGCATGAAGTTGCCGCGCGGCCAGATGTGCAGCGCATCGCTGGCCATCGAAAAGCCGCGGGCGCCCACCGCGGGTATGGACAATTCCTTGTAGCCGTGTTCGAGATCGGTCTCGCGCGCTTCGATGAGACGCTGCGCGCTCATTTCGCGGCGCATTGCCGAGCCCGCGCCGTCGGCTGCAAGCAGCGGCTGCATCGGCACGGTGAGCAACTGGTCGCGCTTGAGATCGCGAATCCGCGCGGTCCCCGCGGCAAAATCGGCCGCCTCGAAGCGATGCTCGAAATGCACCTGTATGCCGGCTCGGCGTGCCGCAACTTCGAGCAGCACCTGGTTGAGCCGATGACGCGAAACCGAAAAGATCACTTCATTGGGCCGCTGACCATAGGGCTGAAACGAGGTTTCCCCATTTGTATGGTGGATCAGCCGGCCGCGCATCGGCAGCATCGCGGACCCGAGAGCCTCCAATACCCCCGCGACTTTGAGGGCGTGAATTCCCCGATCGGCGAGCGCCAGATTGATGGAACGGCCGGATGCGGCGGTCACGCTGCGCAAGTCAGGCCGGCTTTCATACAGCTCCACCTGCGCGGCGCCGCGCCGCTCGAGCAGTATGGCCAGCAGCGTGCCGGTTGGGCCCGCGCCGACGATGCGTATGTTTCGCATCACCCGCGCAGCGCCCGTGACAGCGCGCCGGCCGCGGCGAATACGTCGCCGAATGAGTTGTACAGTGGCACCGGAGCGAGCCGCAAAATGTCCGGCTCGCGCCAATCGCCGATCACGCCGCCCTCGCGCTCGAGCCGCTCCTGACAGAGTTTTGCTTCGGCAGTGGTGCGCGCCACGCGCAAACTGAGCTGGCAGCCGCGCTGTTGAGGTGCGCCAGGGGTGATTATCTCGACCGAATCCGGCATCAGCTCTGCGATCAGCCGCTGCAAAAAACCCGTGAGCGCCAGCGATTTTTCCCGCAGGGCAGGCATGCCGGCGCGCTGAAAAATCTCCAGCGAGGCCAGCAGCGGCGCCGTCGACAGGATGGGAGGATTGCTGATTTGCCATCCCTGCGCGCCGCCGCTCGGGTCGAAGGTCTGCTCGAAGAGAAATCTCGAGTGCCGGTTGTGTCCCCACCAACCGGCGAAGCGCGGCAGGTCAAAGCGGCGGCCATGCCGCTCGTGCACGAAGCAGCCGCCGACGGCGCCGGGGCCGGCGTTCAGATATTTGTAGCTGCACCACACGGCAAAGTCGGCATTCCAGTCGTGCAGGCGCATCGGCATATTGCCGATTGAGTGAGCAAGATCGATGCCGACGGCGGCGCCAACACGGCGCGCCGCGGCGATCAGGGGCGGAAGATCGAGCGCCTGGCCGGTGAGATATTGGACGCCCGGCAACAAGACCAGCGCCAGGCGCGAACCCTCCCTGGCGATGCGATCGATCAAGTCCTCGGTTCTCAAGGTTCGCTGTCCGGCCCGCGGGCTCACCTCGATCAAATTGCGGGCGGCATCCAGGCCGTGGAACCTGAGTTGGGAAACGACGGCGTAACGATCCGAGGGAAATGCCGAACTCTCGATCAGCACACAATTGCGCTGCGCATCCGGCCGGAAGAAACTCACCATCATCAGATGAAGATTTACCGTCAAGGAGTTCATGGCGACCACTTCGTTTTGATCGGCGCCCACCAGCCCGGCGAGCGCGGCCGCGGCACGTTCGTGATAGCCGATCCAGGGACGCTCGGCGGCGACGTGGCCGAGAACTCCCAAGCGCCGCCAGTCCTTGAGCTCTTGTTCGACGTATGGCGCGACCGACTTCGGCTGCAGCCCGAGCGAGTGGCCGCCGAGGTAGGTCAGCTTTCGCCCTTCGCCATCGTACGGGTGGTGGAACTCCGCCGCATAGCGCGCCAACGGGTCGGCCGCGTCATGGGCCATCGCGAACGAAGCATGGCGCGCCGCTTCGGTCAGGCGGGGACCTGCATGACCGTGCCGCAGACACTGCAGGTGCGATGCTGCAGGCTCGAAAAGAAGCGCGCGAAGATTTCCGGCAGCTGGCTCTCGATATTGCGCACCGCGACTCGCTCCAGATAAAGGCGGTTGCCGCAGTTTTCACAGTACCAGGAGAACCCGTCCAGTTCCTGGGAAGAGCGTCGCCGTTCAACGACGATTCCCACGCTGCCAGCGGGTCGCTGCGGCGAATGCGGCACCTCCGCCGGCAGCAGATACACCTCGCCTTCGCGGATCGGCACGTCGACCGGCCTGCCGTCCTGCAGCGTTTTCAGCAGCATGTTCCCCCGCACCTGGTAGAAAAATTCTTCGCTTGGATCGTGGTGGAAATCCTTGCGCGAATTGGGTCCGCCGACCGCCATGATGATGAAGTTGCTGTCTGCAAACAGCAGTTTGTTGCCCACCGGCGGCTTGAGCAGATCGCGATTTTGATCGATCCATTGATGCAGGTTGAAAGGCATGGCTGCTGGCATGCGATCATTATAGCGGGCTCGAGAAACTTCGCGGCGCCGGGGCGGTCGAATCGCGCGGAGGATTTCGATGCCGAATGTTTGGGTGATCGCGGGAGCCGGATTGATTTGCGCGTTAGGCTTGCTGGCAGGCACCGCCGCTGCGGCGGCGCCGCAGGCCGCGGCAAGCGCCAATACGCTGTCCGCGGTGTGGAAGGAGCAGCGCTTCGACTTCTTTTACATGGGCCGCACGGCGCGCTACTCCTGCGAGGGCCTGCGCGACAAGATGCGTGCGCTGCTCCTGGAACTGGGAGCCCGCCGCGATCTCAAGGTGTCGGCGATCGGCTGCGACGAGACCGCGCCGCAATTGAGAAGCGGTTCATTGCCCAATCTTCACATCCTGTTCTCTGCACCGGCATTGCCGGATGCCGAGGCGCAACCGCTGCTTCCGGGCGACTTAAGGTTGGTGGAGGCGCGCTACCAGCCTTTTACCCTGACCGGCGATGCCTTTCGGAATCTCGGCATCGGCGATTGTGAGTTGGTCGAGGAGTTTGCGCGCCAGGTACTGCCCAAATTCGCCACCCGCGGCGTGAAGAAGGACATTACCTGCGTGCCTTATCAATTGAGCGGCAGCCGCTTTTTCGTTCGCGGCGAGGCATTGCGGGCGGTCGCCAAACCCTAGCGGCAAGCCACCTGTATCGGATCGGCAGCCGCGTCATCCAGGCGCACCGCGGTCAGGCGGTCTCCCCAGACGCAGCCCGTATCGATGCCGGTCACATCGGCGTTCCGAAAGAACCCCAGCGTCGACCAATGACCGAAGACGATGCGCGACCCGCGCCAGCGCGCATCCGGCGCCTCGAACCAGGGGATGAGCGACAGCGTCTGCGCTTTTTTCGGCGCTCCCTTGGCGCCAAGCGCCAGGCGGCCCTCCGCATCGAGGTAGCGCAGGCGTGTAAAGCAGTTGACGATGAAGCGCAGGCGTTGTTCGCCCTCGAGGGCATCGTCCCAGCGATCCGGCTTATCGCCGTACAGCCGGTCGAGTAATCCATCTGGATCGCGCCGCAAGGATTTCTCGAATTCGCGCGCGCATTGGCGCGCCAACTTCAGGTCCCATTGCGGCGCCAAGCCCGCATGCACCATGCAAACGTTCAACTTCAAGTCGTCGTGCATGAGCGGCCGGTTTTGCAGCCACTCGATCAGCGACGTGCGGTCGGGAGCGGCCAGAACTTCCGCAATCGTATCGTCGCGGCGCGGACGCGCGGCGCCGCAGGCCACGGCGAGCAGGTGCAGATCGTGATTGCCGAGAATCACCGTCGCGGCATCTCCCAGATCGCGAATTCTGCGCAGCACTTTGAGAGAATCGGGTCCGCGGTTGACCAGATCGCCGACGAACCATAAGGAATCGCGGTTGGCGGAGAATTTCAGTTTGCCGAGCAGCTCACCGAGCTCGGCGTCACAGCCTTGCACGTCGCCGATTGCATACAGCGCCATGCTGGGAGCCTAGTGCAGTACCCCTGGCATCGCCAGCCTGAACGGCGCGATCGGCGCATCGAATTGCTGCCCATCATCGGCCACCATTTGATAGCTGCCTTGCATGGTGCCGACCGGGGTCTCTATCACGGCGCCGGTGGAGTAGCGAAATCCCTGGCCCGGCTTCAGGTACGGCTGCTCGCCGACCACGCCATCGCCGCGCGTTTCCTTCACATTGCCGTTGGCATCGGTGATGATCCAGTGGCGCGTCAGCAAGCGCGCCGGCACTTGTCCCTCGTTGCGAATCGTGATGGTGCAGGAGAACACGAACCGCTTGTCGCGGGGATCGGATTGTTCTTCGATATAAGAGGTTTCCACCTCAACCCGTATTCTGGGATTTGCCGGTTCGGGTGTGGTGCTGTGCATGGAATTACGTCAGGCGCACCGCCAGCACATCGCAATGCGCGGCGTGCAGGACGGTATCCTCGGTAAAATTCACCAGGATGGCCAGGCCGTGGCGCTCGCGGCTGCCGAGCACGATCAAATCGGCGGATTCCTCTTCGGCGACGCGAAGAATTTCCGCCTTGGTGTTGCCGGCTTCGACCCTGACCTTTGCGTTCGAGAGCCCGGTCCGCGCCACGAGATCGTTGAGTTTCACGCGCGCGCGCTGGATCAGGTCCGCCTCGATTTGTCCGGTCGGCATCAAGGACTCCCCCATGGGTTCGACCGGCACGAAATCGACGACATGCAAGACCATCAACGCGGCATCGGAGCAGGCCGCCAAATTCCGTCCGGCGGCGGCGACCTGCGCGCTGGCGTCGGACAAATCCAGCAATACCAAAACTTTCTTATAGGCGGTCATTTGACTTCGAGTATAACCGAGAGCGGTGCGCGGCGAGCAGGCCGAATTGCGCGGGTGTCAGCGCTTCCGGACGCAGCTGCGGATCGATGCCGCAGGCCGCGATTTCCTGCGGCGTGAGCAACCCCTTCAATCCATTGCGCAGGGTCTTGCGGCGATGTGAAAACGCCGCCGTCACCAGCGTGCGCAGCACGCCTTCGTCGCCGATGTCGAAGCGTGAACCGATCGTGGGCTTGAGGCGCACGATTGCGGACCAGACCGCCGGCGGCGGTTGAAATGCGCCGGGACCTACATCGAACAGATGTTCGACCTCGGCGACCGCTGCGAGCATGACGGTCAGCCTGCCATAGGTCTTGTTCGCCGGCTGCGCAGTCATGCGCTCCACCACTTCCTTCTGCAGCATGAAGTGCATGTCCTTGAGCGCCGCGCGCTGCGACAGCAGATGAAACAGCAGCGGCGTCGAGATGTTGTAGGGAAGATTGCCGACGATGCGCAGCGGCGCGCCAGCGGCGCGCAAACCCAAGAAGTCGGTCTCGAGCGCGTTTTCGACATGCACATGCAGTCCGCCGGCTGCACGCGCATCGAGCCGCAAAGATTGCGCCAGGTCGCGATCGATTTCGATGACGTCCAAAGCGTGGGCACGGCGCAGCAGGTCCCAGGTCAACGCGCCGCGTCCGGGGCCGATCTCCACGATGCGTTCGCCGGCCGCGGGCGCCACGGCGTCGATGATTCGCCGGATGACTCCGGGATCATGCAGGAAGTGCTGACCGAAGCGCTTACGAACCTGCATTATCGATGCGCGCACCCGCCAAATCGATGGCAAGGGCGAGTGCGGCGCGCAGGCTGCCGGTGTCCGCTGTTCCGGTACGCGCCAGCTGCAGGGCGGTTCCATGATCGACGCTCAAGCGCAATATCGGCAAACCCAGGGTCATATTCACGGCGTTGCCGAAGCCGATGTGTTTGATCACCGGCAACCCTTGATCGTGGTACATGGCAACGATCACGTCGGCGGTCTTGAGGAAGCGCGAGGTAAAGGCGGTATCGGCCGGCACGGGGCCTTGGATGTGGAAGCCTTGATCCTTGAGTTCGCGGATCACCGGCTGGATTATGTCCAATTCCTCGCGGCCCAGGTGTCCCGCTTCGCCGGCATGCGGGTTGAGTCCCAGCACTGCGATCCGCGGGGCCGCCAACGAAAAATATTTTTCCAGGTCCATGTTCACGATGCGCAGGGTGGCGCGCAGCCGCTCCCGGGTGATGGCTCTTGGCACATCGGCGAGCGCCAGGTGCGTCGTAACCAGGGCGACCTTGAGTTGATCGTTGAGCAGCAGCATCACCGGCAACGCGGCGCGTGTCCTGGCCGCGAGATATTCGGTGTGGCCGCTGAAGGTGTAACCAGCTTCGATGAGCGTGCTCTTTTGCACAGGTGCCGTCACCATCGCGGCAAATTCGCCGTTCATGCAGCCGTCGCAGGCGCGGTCGAGCATCTCGATCACGTAGGCGGCGTTGCGCGGGTCCGGCTGACCGGCCATCACCTGCCGGCGCGTCGGAATATGCATGACCTTGAGGGTTCCCGCGCGATGCGATTTCGCAGGCTGCGATGACTCGTAAGGCTCGAGGGTCAGGGCCAACTTAAGGCTGCCCGCCGTGGCTGCCAGCAAATCGATGTCGGCCGCCACCACCAGGTCGGCGTCCCAGTTCGATTGCGCCAGGCTGACGCAGGCATCCGGCCCGATACCGGCGGGTTCCCCCGACGTGACGACGATGCGCGGTATATACACCGCTGCGCGCGCCTACATCTTGATTTCGACGAAGGCCTCGTCGCGTAGCGCGCGCACCCACAACTCGGTTTCCTCATCCGCCTTGCTCTCGCGGATGGCGACGAAGGCCTTCTGGCGCCGCACGTCTTCGGTGCTGTCGTAAGTTCGAGTGCCCAACATCTGGACGATGTGCCAACCGTAGCGGGTCTTGAACGGCTCGCTGATTTCGTTGGCTTTCAGGTCCGCGATGGCCTTGTCGAATTCAGGCACGAAGGTGCCGGGACCGCTCCAGCCGAGGTCGCCGCCGTCCGGCGCCGAGCCGGGATCCTCGGACGAGGTGGAGGCGATGCCGGCGAAATCTTCGCCTTTCTCGATGCGCTCGCGCAGCTTCGCAAGCTTTTGCCGCACCGTTTCGTCGTCATCCAGCTCGTTCGGTTTCATGAGGATGTGACGGACGTGGACTTGATTGATGATGACGGCCACTTCGCCGCTGCGCCGCTCGTTGAGTTTGACGATGTGGAAGCCGCTCGGTGTGCGCACCGGTTCACTGACATCGCCGGGCTTCATTTTGACGACCAGGTCCAATACGAATTGCGGCAGCTGCCCACCTTTGCGCCAGCCCAATTGGCCGCCGTCCAAAGCCGTTGAACTATTGGAATTCGCGATCGCCAGTTGGCCGAAATCCTCGCCCTTCGCCGCCCGCGTCGCCAGGTCCTGCGCCTTGTGCGAGATCTCTTCCAGCTGTTGCGGCGTGGCGGCGGCCGGCAGCGACAACAGGATGTGCGAGACGTTGAATTCGTCGTTGGAGGCGGCGCTTTGCTGGCGCGCGAGATATTGGTCGAGTTCGCGCGGCGTGACGTTGATGTGCGATATCACATCGCGTTGCCGCAAGGTGTTCAGGGTCAACTCCTTGCGCATGGATTCGCGATATTGCTTGTAGTCGATGCCCTGGGCCGCGAGTGCCGTGGGCAATTGGTCGAACGGGATCTTGTTGCGCGCCGCAATCTCCTGCAGAGCGCCGTTCAATTGCTCGTCGGAGATGGTCAGTCCGACGTGCTTCGCACGCTGCATCTGGATTTCCTGCACGATCAAACGATCGAGCACCTGCTGCTTCAGCACGCTTTGCGAGGGCAGCTCGATTTTTTGATCCACCAGCCGTTTCGTGACCGAGTCCATTTGCGAGTCGAGCTCGCTCTTCAGCACCAGGCCGTCGTTGACGATGGCCGCGATGCGGTCCAGCATCTCGCCGTGGACTCCGATATCCCGGGTCTGGGCGTGTAGCGCGGACAGCAATGACAGCTGCGCCGCTAGGATCACGCAGAACCGGCCAACTTTACGCATGAATCAAATCCTGATTTACAACCTGTTCATTGGATGTTCGGGTCGCGGGTCGAATACCCCCGAATCGATTGTTCGAGGAATGAATCCTCACGCTTTCCGACCGAACTCAAGCCTGTGAGTTCCAATTGTAATGCAAAGGAGGTGTCCAGTCTGCCGGTGCTGTTGGTTATGTAGCGGCGCTGCACCAGCTGAATGCGATAACAGCAGCTTTTGTATTCAAATCCAGCCAGTTGCTCGATGGTCTGGTGGTCCTGGAGCGAGTACACCCAGTGGCCCACGGTGTTCCAGCGGTCGGCGATCGGCCAGGCGAAGGATCCTTCATATTGCTTCAGGATGCCCTCCTGAAAGCGGTAGCCGATGTTCACGACCCGGTTAAAATCCGGGTGATATTGCACGGAGATCTCCGATTTCTCCGTCTGCGAGGTATAGGGATTCCATAGGTAGTCGAGATTGAGGCTCAAATGCTTGTAGCCGGTCAGCGAGACGTCGCCGATGATGTCCGAGGCGGGATAGGTCGGGCTGGTCTGCCCCGGCTCCGACGCCACCGGCTGCCTCGGAAAACCACCATAAACATACTGATAGGGCGTGAGATATTGTCCCGGATAGGGCGTGAACGATTGTCCGTGCCACATCAGGGCGCCGGGTATTGCCAAGGGATTCACCGTCGGCATGTTCTCGAAAGCCTGCGCGGCGGCGGGCGGGCCTACATAGTCGGTGTCGGTCAGGCCCACCTGCGGGATCGTGAAATAGCGGATCTGCCCGATGGTTGCCGATAGATACTGGGCGCCGCTGTTGTGGTCGAAGAGCCTGGTGGTCAAGGCCAGCGCCAACTGGTTGGCATCGCCGATGCGATCCGACCCGACATAGCGGTTGGTGCGAAACAATTCGGTGAGATTGAAGTCAGGCAGGGCGCTGTCGAAAATCGGCAGGTCATTCTGATTCCGATAGGGCACGTAGCTGTAGACGATGCGCGGCTCGAGAGTTTGCGTGCGCTGTCCCTGCGAGCCCGCATCGCGTTCGAACACCAGACCCGCGTCCAGGCGCGCATACGGCAGTGCCCGCGTGGGCGTGCTCGGAGAACCGAATGCCACGTCCTGCAAGTCGTACTGCGTGAAGTCGTAGCCGACCGCGGGTTCGAAGAACCAGCCGGGGCCGCGGTTCGACCAGCGTATTTCCGGCGATAGGTCCAATCGCAATCCGGTCGGGCCGACTTCGCGCAGGAAATTGACAGCTTCGCTGTCGAACGCGAATTCGAATTTGCTGTCGCCGATGGGGTAGAGCGCATTCGCCTGCACGCGCGGCACGCGCGAGTACGGACGATCGGCATCCGACACCAGCGTATCGATGGTTTGGAAGTTCTGCAGCTGCGCGCGGATGCGCCACGCATCGTCGTAGTACAAGAGATCGGCGCGCCGCTCCAGGTAGGTGACGCTGGTCTGCGCGGTTCCAACCGCAAAATCCTGAAAGTAAGTGCTGTCGCTGACATTGGCGATGTCGGCATCTACTCGCAGCCCGGGCATCAGGTCCGTGACGTCGGTGTAACGCGCATAGCTGCGGTTGTCGTTGTTGTCCTTCTTGTCGGCGGGGAGGAATGTTGCGTCGATTTGCCCGTGCGAACTCGCCGTCAGGTAGCGGAAGTCCTCGGTCAGTTGCACACCGCGAGCGGTCAGTATCCCGGGCGTGAGCGTCAGGTCGTAGTTCGGCGCCAGGTTGAAATAATAGGGCACCGCCAGTTCGAAGCCGTTGTTGCCGGAATGCCCCAGATTCGGAAACAGAACGCCGCTCTTGCGTTCGTCGCCGAGCGGGAACGAGATGTAGGGGGTGTAGAAAATCGGCACGTCCATGAAGCGCATGGTCACATGGTGCGCGACGCCAACCTGCAGCTTGGTATCCAGATCGATCTCGGCTGCGTGCAGCATCCAATCGTCCTTTCCGACCGGGCAGCTGGTGTACAGCACCTCATTGAGCGCCACCTTGCCGTCCGGACTGACCGCGAGTTCCCGGGCGACGCCGCGCCCATTGCGGTCCATGAGCTGGAAATTGGCCTGGCTGAAATCCACGCCGGCGATCGGGTCGTAGCGGCCGGTCACACTCTGTACACGCAATCTCGGATCCATGAAATCCACCGCCCCTTTGACGTTCAGCAGGTCCGTGTTGTAGTCGTAGGTGACCGAGTCCCCGGCGATGCTGCGTTCGTCCTGGCGGACCCTGACGCGGCCGTTGACGACGGCATTGCCGTCGGCGCCGAGCAGGGCATCGTCGCTGTCGATGTAAATCCGATGATCGTCAACGGCAATGTCGGCCGGACGGCTCGACGTATATTTCGGCGGGGCGGGGCATACGTCTCCGGCACGCACCGTGGCGGCCGCGAGGCAGGAGAAGATGAATGCGGCCCGAACCAGAGAAGCCATGGACAAAATGCATCGCCTTAGTCGGTATACTTAAAACGCCGCGTTTGCGGTGTGCGAATGGTCAAGCATGGGTGTATTGGATGCAAGCGATTCCCGTCTGGCGGCATTGACGCAATGGGTGGTCGATGACCTGGGATTCGCCGGCGGCTTGATTGCTCCGGCGTCGGTTGATGCCAGCTTTCGCCGCTATTTTCGGCTGACGCGCGATGTGGATACCTACATCGTGATGGATGCGCCGCCCGCCAAGGAAGACGTGGGACCTTTCGTCAAAGTCGCGAAACTATTGGCCGGCATCGATGTCAATGTTCCGCTGATACTGGCGCGGGACGTTGAACGCGGCTTTTTGCTGTTGTCGGATCTGGGGTCGCGCCAGTATCTCGATGAATTGGCCGCTGCGAGCGCCGCGGACCGGCTGTACGCCGATGCACTCGCGAGTCTGCAGAAGATGCAAACCGCCGATGCCGCAATATCGCGCACTCTGCCCCGCTATGACCGCACCTTGCTCGTCAAGGAGATGGAGCTGATGCCGGAGTGGTTCCTGCACCGGCACCTTGGGGTGAGCGTTGAGCTGCACGAGCGCGCCATGCTCGATCGGCTGTTCGAATCTCTGGTGCACTCGGCTGCGGCGCAGCCGGCCTGCTTCGTGCATCGGGATTATCACTCGCGCAATCTTCTGCTGTGCGCGGAAAACAATCCGGGCATTTTGGATTTTCAAGATGCCGTATGGGGTCCCATCACCTACGATCTGGCTTCCTTGCTCAAGGACTGCTACATCGCATGGCCGGCGCCGCAAGTGCGCGCATGGGCGTTGAATTATCGAGAGCGGCTGCTCGCGGCCGGCGTTTCGCTGCCGGGAAACGCCGCGGAGTTCATGCGCTGGTTCGATCTGATGGGTCTGCAGCGGCACATCAAGGTGCTCGGGATTTTTTCTCGGTTGTACTATCGCGACGGCAAGCCGCAGTACCTTCAGGATCTGCCGCGCGTGCTGCAATATGCGAAAGATGCGGCCGCCGCATACGAGGAAACCAAAGAATTAGCGGATTTCATCGCCGCGCGCATCGAGCCGCATTTCCCCGCAGCGCAAGCGCGCGCTCGCGCGAGCAGCGAATTCACGTGAGCCGCGCCGCGGAACAGCCGCGAGCCGCGATGATACTCGCCGCGGGGCGCGGCGAACGCATGCGGCCGCTGACCGACGGCACGCCGAAGCCGCTGCTCAAGGTACGCGGCGAAACCCTGATCGAACGCCACGTAATTGGGCTCGCGCGCGCCGGCATCACGCGCATCGTCATCAATCTGGCGTGGCTGGGACCGCAGATCCGCGATTATTTGCGCGACGGCGCGCGCTTCGGGGCCGCAATCACCTACAGCGAGGAAACGCCGCAGGCCCTGGAAACCGGCGGCGGCATAGTGCGCGCGCTGCCGCACCTCACTCCCGGACCTTTCGCGGTGGTCAACGGCGACATCTATACGGATTTTCCATTCGACAGCCTGGCACTGGCCGGCGATCGGGATGCCCATCTGGTGCTGGCATCCAACCCCGCCCATCACAGCCAAGGCGATTTCGGGTGGGAGGGGGGCCTGGCGCTGCCGGCGGCAGCCGTTCGCTACACCTTCACCGGCATCGCGGTGTATCGCGCGGCGTTTTTTGCAGGGTGCACCGACGGCGTGTTTCCCTTGAAGCCGCTGTTGCTGCGGTCGATGGCGGCAAAGCGCTGTTCGGCGCAGCTGTACACCGGCCTCTGGGAGGATGTCGGCACGCCGCAGCGGCTTGCCGAGCTGAACGCCAAGCCTTGAGAAGCCCGCGGCCGCAGTGGACTTTGTGCCAATTGCCGCAGTCTCGTTTGCGGTGCAAATCTGGCACCTCGAATCTGGCAATGAGTACTAAACTCGATGGGAGCTGCCGATGAAAATGCTGGTACCTGTATTCCTGCTGGCGCTGGGCGCGGTGGCGGTTGCCGCGGCCGATGAGCCCATTTCAGATGCGACGGGCAACAGGCTCGCAACCAAGTACAACTGCCAGACCTGTCATTCGTTGTACGACTCGTCGATGCAGGGTCCGACCTATCGCGCAATCGCCCAGAAGTACGCCAGCGACAACAACGCCAGGGATGAGCTGTCGGCGAGCATTCTGAACGGCAGCAGCGGCACATGGGGCGCGAATGCCATGCCGTCGAGTGATGTTGCGGCGGGCGATCTGAGAAAGCTGGTGGAGTGGATTCTGGCGCAGTTCCCGTAGCGCCGCGCCGCAGCCGCAGGTGGCCGCTTGCCCGAGAGCGTCGCCACCGGGCAATCGGGTACAATTGGCGCATGTCCGAGTTCAAAGGCATCCCCATCGTGCCGCCGGCGGCGCTGGCGCGTAGCGGTGAGAAATATACGACCCCTCAAGGCTTTACCGCGATCAAGGACGGGGTGAAGCACTCGCATGGCGGCGGCGCAACGCTGCGCAAACCGGCATGGCTGCGGGTGCCCTTAGGCGTAGGCGCCGACTTCAGCGCCGTGAAGAAAATCGTCAGCGAGCATCGATTGAGCACGGTGTGCGAAGAGGCGAAGTGCCCGAACATCGGCGAATGCTGGAACGCGGGGACCGCCACCATCATGCTGATGGGCTCGGTGTGCACGCGGGCGTGCCGCTTTTGCGCCGTCGACACCGGCAATCCACGCGGCTGGCTGGATGCGGAGGAACCTGAAAACGTCGCGCGATCGGTCGAGTTGATGGGCCTCAAATACGTGGTGCTCACTTCAGTGAATCGGGATGACTTGAGCGACGGCGGGGCTGCCCACTACGCGGCGGCGGTTCGCGCGATCAAACGCCGTACGCCGGCGACGGCCGTGGAGGCGCTGACGCCGGATTTCCAGGGCGTGATGCACGATGTGCGCACGGTCCTCGATTCCGGACTGGACGTGTTTGCGCAGAATGTCGAAACCGTCGAGCGCTTGACTCACCCGGTACGCGATCCGCGCGCCGGCTACGCGCAGACCATCGAGGTGCTGCGCGCGGCGAAGGATTATCGGCCTGCGATACTCACCAAGACCAGCTTGATGCTGGGATTGGGAGAAAGCGACGCGGAAATTCGCCAAACCATGCTCGATCTGCGCGCGGCGCGGGTCGATATATTGACCCTGGGCCAATACCTGCGCCCCACGCCCAATCACCTGGATGTGCAAAGGTTCGTCGCCCCGCGGGAGTTCGACCACTATCGCGAATGGGCGCTGGAAATTGGATTCCTGGAGTGTGTGTCCGGCCCCTTGGTGCGCTCGAGCTACCGCGCGGAACAGGCGCTGGCGCGCAACAACGCCGGTCTCGACAACGCCAAGCTCGCGGGCCATGGGGGCTAGTCCCGCAATTCGCCAGCTTGGGTTGGCGCCCTACGAGCCGACCTGGCGTGCCATGCAGCGGTTTACCGAAATCCGCGATGATTCGACGCCCGATGAGGTCTGGTTCGTAGAACATCCGCCGGTATTCACCCTGGGATTGAATGCGAGCCGCGAGCACTTGCTGGCGCCGGGAAATATTCCGGTGGTGCAAATCGATCGCGGCGGTCAGGTGACCTATCATGGACCGGGACAGCTGGTGATTTATCCGCTGATCGATTTGCAGCGTCTGCGCCTCGGGGTGCGCGCGCTGGTGATGGCGCTCGAGTCCGCCGTCATCGACTACGTGGCCGGCTTCGGAATCGTTGCCAGCGGTTCCCGTCAAGCGCCCGGAGTTTATGTCGCCGGGGCCAAGCTCGCCAGCATCGGCCTCAGAATTCGCCGCGGCTCGAGCTATCACGGCATGGCGCTCAACGTCTCGCTGGATCCGGAGCCGTTCGGACGCATCAATGTGTGCGGCCACCGCGGACTCGCCGTCACCCGCCTGCGCGATCTGGGTGTAGGCGCCGATGTCGACGAGGTGGCGCGGGATCTAACCCCACACCTATTGCGGCATCTCGGATTGGCGCGTGACTACAAGGTCATCAACACCGATTTGCAGGCCGTCAACTCGCGATAGATTGCGTCGAGCTGTTCGCGGCTGCTGGCGAGCACCAGATAAGTCAATGCCAGGAAGTTGCCGTCGGCGCTGGTGCGCGTGCGCACTTGGGAATCGGCGATTGGCCCGCTATGGCGCTCGATGATGGCCTGGGTCAGCGAGCGTAGATCGCTGTCGTGCCGGCCCATGACCTTGATCGGAAACTCGCTGGGAAATTCCAGTGGGGTGGCGCCGCCGCTCATAGCGCAGGGGTCCCGGCAAGCTCGCGAATGTAATCGTTGAACGCCGCGAGCATCCGATTGAACAGCGGGCCGGGGCGGCCGGTGCCGACGCGCGCGCCGTCGAGAGTCGTCACCGGCAGCAAGCCGCGCGTGGAGAACGCCAGCCAAATCTCATCCGCACCGCGCAACCGCGCCTCCGGGACGGCGCTGCTCGCGTGGCGCAGGCCCAAGCGATCGGCGAGTTCGGTCACCACGTCGCGCGTGGTGCCGGGCAGGATGTGATGCCCGTTCGGCGGCGTGGAGATGGCGCCGCCCTGCACCACGTGAACCGTGGTCGAGGAGCCCTCGGTCAGTTCGCCGTTTTCGAGCAGGATGGTTTCGTATGCACCGGCATCGGCGCCGAGCTTCTTCAAGAGGATGTTCGCCAACAAGGCGGTGGATTTGATGTCGCGCCGCGCCCAACGGGTATCCGCCGCGGTCACCGCCGCGACTCCCTGAGCGAGCAGCGATGGCGGCATCGGCGCAAGCTCGGTGCAGTAAGCGAACACGGTCGGCTGCAGATCCTCGGGCCAGGCGTGATTGCGCCCGAATTCCGCGCCGCGAGTCACTTGAATATACAGGCTGGCTTCGCGCGCGCCATTGCGGGAAATCAACTCCTGGCAGATCTGCCCCCAGCGCTGGTGCGGCAGGGCTGGGGGCATGCGGATTCCGCCGAGGCTGCGATCAAGCCTTTCCAGGTGCTGTGCCAAGCGGAAGGGGCGCGCCGCATACACCGGCACCACTTCGTATACGGCATCGCCAAACAGAAAGGCGCGATCCAGCGGCGACACCCGCGCATCCGCGAGCGGCAGGTACGCGCCGTTCAGGTAACAGATCGCCAACGGGCCGCTCATACGAACCACAGGTGAATGGAGTCGATCAGCCACCGCCACCAGCCGCCGGACGCCACCGCCTGGAGGGGGTGCAATGGCAGCGTCGCCAGTGTTTGGCCGCCGGCCAGCACGCGCAAGCTACCGACAGTCGCATCCTTGGCGAGCGGCGCCAGCAGCCGCGGCTGAACGTCCACTGCAGTTTTGACGTCCGCGGCTCCTCGTGGCAGCGTCAAGTACAGATCGTCCGTCAGCCCCAATTCGGCCGGCGAGTGATCGGCCTTCCACACGCGCGCGCTGGCGAGCGCCGTACCCCCCTTGACCAGCAAGCGGGTGTCGTAAAACGTAAAGCCGTAATTGAGCAGCGCCGCGCTGGCGTTTTCCCGCGCCTTCATGCTGGTCGATCCCAGTACCACCGACACCAGCCGCATGCCGTCGCGCAGCGCGGAGGTCACCAGACAAAAGCCGGCTGAATCGGTATGGCCGGTTTTCAGACCATCCACAGTCGGATCCTTTTCCAGCAGGCCGTTGCGGTTTTGCTGCTTGATGCCGTTATGTTCGAACTCGCGAATCGAATAATATTTGTAGTACTGCGGAAAATCACGAATCATGGCGATTGCCAGCAACGACATGTCGCGCGCGCTGGTGTAGTGCTGGGGCGAGGGCAGCCCCGAGCTGTTCTCAAAATGCGTACCTGTCATCCCCAAGCGATTGGCTTCTGCGTTCATCAGCTGCGCGAAGGTTTCTTCGGTACCGGCCACGCGCTCGGCCAACGCGATAGTGGCATCATTGCCCGACTGCACGATCATGCCCAAGATGAGATCTTGGACCGACACGGGTTTGCCCAATTCGATGAAAGTGCGCGACCCCTCGGAGCGCCATGCATGTTCGCTCACCGTCACCGGCTGATCCAACTTGAGTTTGCCGGCCGCCAGTTCTTGGAAAACGATATATGCCGTCATCAGCTTCGTGAGGCTGGCCGGCTCCATACGTGCTTCGGGGTCATGCGCCGCCAGGGTTTTGTCGGTGCGATAGTCGACCAGGATGTAGGAGCGCGCATCCACCTGGGGCGCGGTTGGTATATGCAGCGTCGCGGCTGGGGCTGCGGGCGCGGGCGCGGGCGCCGGCGCCGGCGCCGGCGCGGGCGATGCGGCCGTGCAGGGCGCGGCGATCAGCGCGGTGATGATGGGACACGCTAAAAGAGTACGAAACATAGTTGTGGAATACCTGTAGAAAAGCCGTGTAGTGTACTTTGGATCGCCGCGAGGCAATAGCGCTCAATCGAGCGCAAGGTGCGCATCATTTATTCCGCCGCGCACCAGCGCGGCGACGATGCGGTCGAATTCCTCGACACTGGAAATCGGCCCGATGCGCACACGAAACATCCTGCGGCCCGCAATTTCATTTTCGCGTACGAATACCGTGCCGTAGCCGCCGCCGCGCAACTTTTCCGCCAGCCGGTCCGCGTTCTTCGGATCGCTGAATGCGCCGGCCTGCACGAAAAACGCGCGCACCGCCGCCACGCGCACAGGCGCTGCCGGCGGGACATCGGTGTCGGCGGCGCGTGCAACTTCCGCCGGCGCGATCGCGGTTGCCGGGTCGATGCTGCGCACTTCGACGATCGCGGTGCCGTTGCGCAGCATATCGAGTTTGCCTGCCGCCGTGTATGAGAGGTCGATGATTCGATTGTCGACAAACGGCCCGCGATCATTGATGCGAACCACGACGCTGCGGCCATTCTGCAGATTGGTCACACGTACGTAGGTCGGCAAGGGCAGCGTCGTATGCGCCGCGGTCATGGCGTACATATCGTAGGGCTCGCCGATGGAGGTGCGCACCTTGTG
>DATMKO010000112.1:0-3185 GCA_035571175.1 Steroidobacteraceae bacterium
TTCACCACCGCTCCGGAAATCTCGAGTCTGTTCGGCGCGTGCGTGGCCGTGCAGTGCGAGGAGATATTGGGACGGTTGAACGCAGCTTCGATCTTGGAAATAGGCGCGGGCAGCGGGCGCCTGGCGGCAGATGTCCTCGGAAGACTCGAATCATTGCGCAAACTGCCCGAGCACTACTGGATACTGGAAATCAGCGCCGACCTGCGCGACCGTCAGCGCGAGTACCTGGCGCGGCATCGGCCTCATTTGCTGGAGCGCGTCCATTGGCTCGATCGGCCGCCCGAGGAACCCTTCGATGGCGTCATCCTTGCCAATGAAGTTCTGGATGCACTGCCGGTGGCGCGCTTTCGCTGGCACGCGGACGCGGTCGAGGAACTTGGCGTGGTGCAGAGCGACGGGCACTTCGCGTGGCGCGCGCGGCCGGCCGCTGCGGCGCTGGCGGAAAATTGCCGTATGTTGTCGCGAGCCGGCGGCGGCTGGGACGACGGCTATGTATCCGAGTACTGCCCGCGCCTGGCTGCCTGGACTCGGGCCGTTACCCGCTCGCTGCGCAACGGCGCCGCGCTGTGGTTCGACTACGGCCTGCCGCGCGCGCAGTACTATCTGCCGGAACGGCACGACGGCACCCTGCTGTGTCATTTCCGTCATCGCGCCCACGGCGACCCATTTCTATGGGTCGGAATGCAGGACATCACGGCGTGGGTGGATTTCACGCTGCTGGCGGAGGCCTCCCGTGAGTGCGGATTTCAGCTGGCCGGCTTTACGACCCAGGCGCACTTTCTGGCCGGCACCGGCATTGACCGCGAAATGCAGTTCATCGCTGCAAATGACGCGCATCAGGTTGCGCGTCTTGCCAATCAAGCGCGGCAACTGCTGCTCCCAGGGGAAATGGGCGAGAGCTTCAAGGCCATGGCATGGCTGCGCGGAATGAATGAACCATTGCGCGGCTTCGAGTTCAACGACTTGAGGCACACGCTGTAAGGAGTGATGAATGGTGAGAATTGCCGTGCTCGATGACTACCATGGCGTTGCGCTCAAACTTGCCGATTGGAGCGCTGTTGCAAAGCGCGCGCACATCGATGTGTTCAGCGACCATCTGGCCGATGCGGAAGCGCTGATCAAGCGGCTGCTTCCCTACGACATAGTTTGCGTGATGCGCGAACGCACGCCGCTGCGCCGCGAGATCATCGAACGGTTGCCGAATTTGAAATTGATCGCCTCGACCGCACCGCGCAACGCGTCGATTGACATGAGTGCAGCCGCGGAACGCGGCGTTACGGTGCGCCACACCGGCTATTTTTCCAGTCCGACGGTCGAATTGACGTGGGCGCTCATTTTGGCAGGCGCGCGCCACATCACAACCGAAGCCGCAGCCGTGCGCGCGGGCGCCTGGCAGCAATGCTTGGGCGACGACCTGGCCCAAAAGACGCTGGGGATCATCGGTCTCGGCAACATAGGCTCCAAGGTCGCCAAGGTGGGACTGGCATTTGGAATGCATATCATCGCGTGGAGTCAAAATCTCAAGCCCGAGACGGCTGCGGCCGCGGGTGCGACGCTGGTGTCCAAAGAAGAGTTGCTGCGCCAGGCGGACATCGTTTCGATACACCTGGTCCTGAGCGACCGCACGGCCGGGCTGATCGGCGCACCCGAGCTCGAGCTGATGAAGCCCACGGCTCGCTTGGTCAACACCTCGCGCGGCGCCATCGTGCAGGAGGCGCCGCTGATCCAGGCGCTGACTTCCGGTCAAATCGCCGGAGCCGCCATCGACACTTACGATACCGAACCGCTGCCGCCCGATCATCCCTTTCGGAATACGCCCGCCCTGCTTGCGACGCCTCACATTGGCTATGTGTCGCACGGATTGTACGAACGGTTTTATCGCGATACGGTGGCCAACATCCTCGCGTGGCTGGATGGCGGCGTTTAGCCCTTGGCGCCCAACTCGGGACGCACGGCCGGAGCGCCTGCCTTGAGCTCCGCGATCGCCTGCACGCGCCGCTCATGCAGGCGCCTTGCGATCTCCACTCCCGACTGTTGCGCGATTTCCTCCGGCGTCGGCTTGATCGCCGCCGCCGCATCGCGCGCCGCCTGCAGATAATCTCGCTGCGGATAGGGGTTGGCCTCCAAGCCCAGACGCCCGCGCGAATCCGCTTCGCATGCCAGCAGCGCATGCGCGAAGCGTTCCGGGCGTCTGAATGCGTCGCTCTTTTCCAGCATCTCGAGTATGGTCTTGGGCTTGAGCTCGAATGCCCGATGCGCATTGCCGTGGTAGCGCGCCACGATGATGCCGAGTTCGCGATATTCGGTGGGCAGCCGCAGGCGCGCACACAGCGCCTCGATGAGCGTGACGCTGCGCTCCTCGTGCCCCGCATGCGAGGGCCATTTTTCCCGGGGCGTGGTGCCCTTGCCGAGATCGTGCACCAGCGCGGCGAAGCGCACTTTGGCATCGGAACTCAAACCCGCGGCTTGATCGAGAACCATCAACGTGTGCACGCCGGTGTCGATCTCCGGGTGCCACTTCGCGGGTTGCGGCACGCCAAACAGCGCATCGATCTCCGGATAAACCGCCTGCAATGCGCCGCATTCGCGCAGCACCTGGAAAAACTTCGCCGGCTTCGCTTCGCGCAGCGCCTTGTCGGTTTCCTGCCAAACGCGTTCAGGGATCAATGCATCGGCCTCGCGGCGCTCGACCATGGCGCGCATCAGCGCCATTGTTTCCGGCGCCACGCCAAAGCCGAGCGGCGCAAAGCGCGCGGCGAACCGCGCCACCCGCAGAATGCGAACCGGATCCTCGACGAAGGCGGGTGAGACATGGCGCAGTACCCGGGCCTCAAGGTCGCGCTGGCCGCCATAAGGATCGAGCAGTAAACCGTCGCCGGCCTGTGCAATGGCGTTGATGGTCAGATCACGGCGCGCCAAATCCTCCTCGAGCGTCACCTCGGGCCCGAACTCGACCGTAAAGCCGCGATATCCGGGCGACACCTTCCGCTCGAGACGCGCCAGCGCATATTCTTCATGCGTCTCGGGATGCAGGAACACGGGAAAGTCCCGGCCCACTTCGCGAAATTTTCGGCGCAGCAGCTCGTCTCGTGTCCCGCCGACGACGACCCAGTCGCGTTCCCGGACGGGCAAGCCGAGTAGCGCGTCCCGAACGGCGCCGCCAACCAGATACACTTGCATGGGTG
>DATMKO010000113.1:0-13312 GCA_035571175.1 Steroidobacteraceae bacterium
GTGACGCGCTTGAAGGAGCAATTGCGCGGCCTGGAAATGGAGACCGAGGCGCAGGTGCTGAATCGCCATCAGCACGAGGAGCCGCGGCGCGACGATTTCGATCCGCTCGAACTGGACCGGTATTCATCGTTGCAGCAGTTCTCGCGTGCGTTGGCTGAAACCTCGGGTGACGTTGCGAGTATTCAGGGTTTGCTCGAAACCTTGACGCGCGAGGCGCAGAATCTGCTGACGCAGCAGGCGCGGGTAATCACCGAGCTGCAGAACAGCCTGATGCGCACGCGCATGGTTCCCTTCCAGCGCCATGTGCAGCGCTTGACGCGGCTCGTGCGCCAGGCGGCCAACGACACCGCCAAGCGCGCCGAACTGGTCGTGCAGGGCGCGGCCGCGGAGCTCGATCGGCAGATGCTGGAGCGCATGGTTCCGCCGCTGGAGCACATGCTGCGCAATTCCGTGGTGCACGGCATCGAAAGCCCGGATCGACGCGCTGCCCTGGGCAAGCCCGAGGTCGGCAGAATCTCCATCAGTTTGGAGCGCGACGGCGCGGAAATCGTCATCGTGGTTGCGGATGACGGCGCCGGCATCAACGTGAAGTTGATCCGTGAGAAGGCGGTCGCTCTGGGTCTGATCGACGCCCACGCAAGACTCACCGACGAGGAGGCCGTGCAGCTCATCCTGGAGCCGGGCTTCAGCACCGCCGGGCACGTCACGCAAGCGGCGGGCCGCGGAGTCGGGATGGATGTGGTGGCCACCGAGGTTAAAAAACTGGGCGGCGGCCTGTTCATCGATTCGACCTTCGGCAAGGGATCACGATTCACCATTCGCCTGCCGTTCACCTTGGCAATCAGCCAGGCGCTGATCGTGCGCGTGGCGGACGAATCCTATGCGCTGCCGCTCGCCACCGTGGAAGGCGTCGTACGCCTGCCGCGAAACATCGTCGCGCGGCATCTGGGGAAGGATGCGCCGCTGTTCGAATACGGCGGTCAGAAGTACCGCTTCCAGCACCTCGGCGCCTTCGTGGGATTGGGCGGCACGCGGCTGCCGGAGACCGATGTATCGATGTCGGTGGTCCTGATCCGCGCCGGCGAGCATTCCACCGCCTTGGTCACCGATGAATTGGTCGGCAGCCGGGAAATCGTCGTCAAATCCTTAGGTCCCCAGATATCGGCGATTCGCGGCATCGCAGGCGCCACGATCCTGGGCGACGGACGCATCGTCCTGATTCTGGACATGGGTTCTTTGGTACGTTCGGAATGGCGCGCGCGTCCGACGGAAACGGTAGTCCTCGACAATCGCGATCGGCGCACATTCGCGCTGGTGGTCGACGACTCGATAACCGTGCGGCGCGTGACCCAGCGCCTGCTCGAACGCAATGGCATGCGGGTATTGACCGCCAAGGACGGGGTGGATGCAATGTCGCTGCTGCAAGAGCACCAGCCCGACATCATCCTGCTCGACATTGAAATGCCGCGCATGGACGGCTACGAGGTCGCCGCCCACGTGCGCAACGATCCGCGCCTCAAGCACATTCCTATAGTCATGATCACCTCGAGGGTCAGTGAAAAACATCGGGCGCGCGCCATTGAGCTCGGCGTCGATGATTACCTCGGCAAGCCGTATCAAGAGAGCCAGCTGCTCGACGCCATCGAGCCACTGGTCAACCGCCGCAGCGCGGTCGCGCGCTAAAGCAAATGACTGAATTGCGCGACGAGCTGTACAGCTTGCTGGTGCCACTGGCGGGGGAAAGATTGATCGTGCCGCGCGCCTGCGTCGCCGAGGTCATCGGTTATCAGGCGCCGGCCGAGATGACCAATGCGCCGCCGTGGTACGCGGGCCTCGTCAGTTGGAGCGGACGCAATGTGCCCGTGGTGTCCTTCGAAGGAGCGTTCGGTCAAGCGCTGCCCAGCATATCGAGCCGGACCCGAATCGTGATCTTCCATGCCGCCAGCCCGCAGCTGCAATCGGGTTACTTCGGCATATTGACCCAGGGCTTTCCACAGTTGGTGCGCGTAAATGCCGATGTGGTGCGGCCGGATCCGTCGCGCAGTTTTCCAGAGCGCTCGCCCGTCATCTGTCAGGTGCGCATGGTCAATGAGACGCCGCTGATTCCGGATTTGCAGCGCCTCGAACAAATGATCGCCGAGGAAACCTCGGTGATGCAGTGAAGCTGGCTTCAGGGCAGTAAGCCGAAAACCGCCACCGAATTGGTGGTGCCCACCAGGACCTTGCCGTCGGCCACGACCGGCGTGATGTATTTGTTGCCGGCACCGAAGTGATCCCGATTTCCGGCCGCCTGATTGCTGTTGTAGATCTCGTGGGCAAGATTGGCCGCATCGTAGGCGTGCAGCACCCCCGGATTCGTGTTCTCGTGGGCCCACACGATGCCATTCGCCGTGCCGTTCGCGGACACGCTGGGCGCGGTTCCGGGAAATGTGAACTGAGTAGCGGTCTGCGATTGCGGCGCCGCTACGAGCTTGGCGTTCGATATGGCGAATGCCTTCAATGTGCCGGACACGTCGCCGTAGTACACGGTGCCGTTGAAGTAGGCCGGTGTCGACCAGATGCCGCCGGGCAAAGCGTTGCTCAGCGTTTGATAGTTGTTGTTGCTGCTGGCGTTGAATTTGCCCATCGAGTCGCGGTCGACGAGATAGATGTTGCCGTCCTTGCCGGCTCCGACCACGAGGTGCCGCACTGTATTGCTGGAGTCGGTCAAATCCGGCAGCAGCATCTCGCCGCCGGATCCCAGATCTTCGTCGGCATTCGATTCCGTGACCTCATTCGACATGGCGAAGTAATCCTGTACGTTCAAGCCGGCGCTCGCGCTGGATATCTTGAGGAAGGAATTGCCGAAGTCCTTGAGGCTGGGAAAGCCATTGGCATCCATGGTGGTTTCGAAGGCGCCGTTGGCGGTCAGCAGATAGATGTTGCCGGCGGCGTCGGCGCCGGGCCCGCCGCCGCTCATCCAGATGGCGGGTCCCGCGCTGCTGTTCGCCGCGACATTGAGGACGCCGCTGATCGCGAGCGAGCTCTGCGCAAACGCGATGATCCAGCCGGAGTATGGCTGGCCGTCGCAATGCGAAGTGAAGCTGGTATAAATCGTTCCGTTCAAGAGCAGCAGCGCCGCCCGTTCGGCATGTTGCCCGGGGCTGAAGCTGTTTGACCCGCCGGAGGTCGGATAGGATGCGGAAATCCCCGTTGGTCCGCCCAGGAGCTCTGCGCCGCTGGTGATGTCGAGCGCGTGCAGGCGCTGATGATAGCCCTGCTTGGAATCGATGGACATTGCGACCAGATAGATTGCGCCGTTGGCGCCGGCGTTGCGATCGATTACCGGCGTCGAGGTGACGCCGATCTCGGGGGAAATTTGGTTGCACCCGTTGCTGCTGGTGCTCTCGCCGGCGCCCAGCAGGGATACGTGCCACAGAAGGGCGCCGCTATCGGCGTCGAACGCGTACACGGAATCGTGCTCGGTGGCTGCGAACACCACATTGTGCGCGGCGCCCGCAATGCTGAGCTGCGACAGATACAGCGGCTGGGCGTCGACTTTGCCGTCGACGCTCAATGTGCGCAGCAGTCCGAAAGTTGCCGATGTCACATTCGCGAGAGTGAGTGATGATTCCGCCGGATTCAGGCCGCTGCGGTTGAGATCGTACTTGTAGGTGGTCACGTCAGTGGTGCCAGCGGGCGCCGGCGGCGCCGGTTGCGAGGGGGGTGCCGGGGGCGCGACGCTGGGCATGGCGCCGCCGCCACCGCCGCAGTCGGCGAGCAGCAGCAACAGGGGAGCGAGCGCGATACGAAATTGCTGGTTCAAGGGCATCCCGCCAAACCGCTTGTCTACGCCTATTAGACCCCGAATCCAGCCCGGTTCAAGCGTCGGCAGTTCGCGACGGATCTAGTCCGCCAACATGTCGCCAAACCGCGCTTGCAACATAACGATGGCAGCGATTGCCGCGGTTTCCGTGCGCAGCACGCGGGGCCCGAGACCGGCACGAATGAACGCCGAGAGTTCAAATGCCTCGAGTTCCTCGGGTGCAAAGCCGCCTTCCGGCCCTATGGCGATGTCAGCAGCGGCAACGGCGTCGAGGGAGTCGATGTCGAGAGGCCGTGCGGCGTTCTGGCCGCTGTGCTCGCCCTCAGGCGCCATAACCAGCCGTAAACACCGGACGCCGACGGCAGCCGCCGCGCCCGGCTTAGGCTGATGCGGCGCAAGCGCGCCCAGGTAGTTGAGCAGCGGTTGCGGAGCCTCGACCGTCGGCAGCCGATTGCGGCCGCATTGTTCGCAGGCGCTCACGGCCACGGCGCGCCAATGCGCCTGCTTTGATGCCGACTGCGCGGAATCGAGGCGCACCACGCTGCGTTGACTCAACACCGGCACGATGCGCGCCACACCGAGTTCCGTCGCCTTCTGGACGATGAAGTCCATCCGATCGCCGCGTGGGACGCACTGTATCAGGGTCAGGCGGCACGGCGATTCCCGATCGATGATGCGCGCCGCGCCGATCGAAGCAGAAACACGCGAGCCGCGCACCGCGTCGATGGTACCGATGAATTCCCGCCCGTCGCCGTTGAACAGCACCAGCTCATCGCCGCTGCGGGCGCGCAGCACCTTCGCCAGGTGCGCGCCGGTCTCTCGGGCCAGGTCGACAATGCTCCCGGGTTGCAACGCCCCGTCGACGTATACGCGGGTCAGGCGCGTCGCGCGCCCGCGTTTGAGGCCGGCATTCATATGCGCGCAATTGTCGCATATGCTAACCGTGGTTTCGGAAACTCGAGGGTCGCGCTTGCAGGTAGATCTCGATACAGGGCTGATGCGGGGCGCAAGGCAAGTTGCTTCGCCGAACTACGATGCCCGCCCTCCCGGCGTGGAGGCTGACTTGATCGTCGTGCACGGCATCAGTCTGCCGCCGGGCGATTTTGGCGGTCCGTGGATCGAAAGACTGTTCACCAACTCGCTGCCTCTCGACGAGCATCCCTATTTTGCCGAGATCGGCGCATTGCGCGTGTCCTCGCATCTGGCCGTGGCGCGCGATGGCGGGCTGACCCAGTTCGTCAGGTTCCCCGATCGCGCCTGGCATGCGGGTGAATCCAGCTACAACGGCCGCGATGCCTGCAATGACTTCTCGATCGGCGTGGAACTCGAGGGGGTCGATACGGTGCCCTACGAAGCCGCGCAATACGCGGCGCTCGCCGAAATCGTTGCCGCGTTATGTCAAGCATATCCGCGCCTGTCTGTGGACCGGCTGGTAGGACACAGTGACATCGCGCCCGGGCGCAAAACCGATCCCGGCCCGGCATTCGATTGGCCGCGGGCGCGCGCGGCGATCGCCGCCGCCTGCGCCAAAGCCTAGCGCCCCATACCTTTGGCGGGCTCCCGTTCGTGGGCACAACGTGAACCTTGTCACGTTCGCTCACAGCAGATTTCTGTCTCCACGCCGACATCTGAGGATGAGGTTGTAATTCATTTTGTTGGGTGAAGGGAGGGCGGTTGACTCGTTGGTTCGCGGACCTCCCAATTGAACGCAAGCTGCGGATCGTCATCACGGTTCCGGCGATGGCGGCGTTCGCGATTGCGATGAGCATGTACATCGCCACGAATTTGCTGCATCTGCGCGCCGACATGCAGCAGCGCGCCGCGGGCATCGCGCGGGCGAGCGGGGTGAGCGCCATCGAGGCGCTGCGTTTGGGCGAGACCAGCGCCGCCATCAACGCTTTGAACGCGCTGCGCGATGAACCGATGGTGAACGTCGCGGAGGTTTATCTCCCCGACGGCCAAAAACTCGCCACCTACGATCGGGCCACCAACGATGTACAGCTGGAGCAGCGGACGTCGGGTAGGCGCTTCGATCCAAACAGCACGCAGTTCCTGGTGCACGGACAATTCCAGGTCACGGTCCCGGCGACGCGCGCCGGCGCCGTGCTTGGGTATGTGCACATCCTCATGCCCCTCGCGGCGCTCTATCCGGACTGGCGCGGCTATGCGCTGATCACCCTGGCGGCCATCGCGGCCGCCGTGCTGGTTTCCTATTGGCTTTCTGCGCGTCTGCAGAAGCAGATTTCCGGGCCCATCGTCAACCTGGCGCATACCATGCAGCGGGTTTCGACCGAGGAGGACTACACGCTGCGCGTCGAGCGCAGCTCCGCGGATGAGATCGGTTCCCTCATCGAGGGCTTCAACCAAATGCTCGCGCAGATCAGGCATCGCGACTCGCGCCTGGAAAAATACCGTCAATTCCTCGAGCAGCAGGTCGCCGAGCGCACCGAGAATTTGGGAAACGCCAACCGCGAACTGCAGCTCGTCATCGACCAGGCGACCGGCGCCAAAGAGGCGGCGGAGCGCGCCAGCAGCGCGAAAAGCGAGTTTCTGGCGCGCATGAGCCACGAAATCCGCACGCCGATGAACGGCGTGATGGGCATGTCGGAGCTGCTGCAGGCGACTGAACTGACTCCCCGCCAGCGGCATCTGTCGCAAACCATATCCCACTCCGCGGGAGCTCTGCTGCAGATCATCAACGACATTTTGGATTTCTCGAAAGTCGAGGCCGGCAAACTCGAGCTGGAGTGCATCGAATTCGGCTTGCGCGAAACAGTCGAGCAGGCGATTGAGATTTGCGCATCGCGCGCGCATGCCAAGGGCCTCGAGCTGGCATGCGACGTCGAGCTCGATGTGCCCGCAAAAGTGCGCAGCGACCCCATGCGCCTGCGCCAGATTCTGATCAATCTGGTCGGCAATGCCATCAAATTCACCGACGCGGGAGAGGTCATCGCGCGCGTCAAGGTGGTCGGCGACGACAACTTATTGCGCTTCGAGGTGATCGACACCGGAATCGGCATCTCGGCGGAAGCCCAGGCCGATATATTCAACGCGTTCAGCCAGGCCGATTCGTTCACCACCCGCAAGTACGGAGGCACCGGGTTGGGTCTCGCAATCTGCCGTGAATTGGCCACGCTGATGGGCGGCAGGATCGGCGTCGACAGCGTGGTGGGTCGGGGTTCGGTTTTTTGGTTTGAAGTGCGGCTCGAGCCGATCGTCGAAGCGACGCCGACCTTTACGCGCCTGCCGCGCATGCGCCTGGTCGGACTGCGGGCGCTGATCGTCGATGACAATGCCAGCAATCGCGGAATCCTTTGCAAGCATTTGGAATCATGGGGAGTCGAGGTGGTCCCGGCAAAGACCAGCGCCGAGGCGCTGGCGGCGCTGCGCACCGCGGAGGGCGCGCGCTTCGACTTTGCGCTGCTGGACGATCAGATGCCCGGCATGGACGGCATCACGCTGGCGAAGCACATCCGTGAGGATTCGCGGCTGGCGGCGATGCGCCTGATCATGCTCACCATCCGCGACACCCACGAGAGCGACTCCGACAAGGTGCAATTGTTTGCCGCGATCCTCACCAAACCCTTGCGCCGTTCGCAGCTCCTGAACTGCGTCACCCGCGCGATGACCGCGGCGCCGGATTCGGCGCTGGAAGACACCGCCATACGGGCGGTTCCGACCGCCGCCGCCCGCACATTCGTGCCAAAAATCCTGCTGGTCGAAGACAATCCCGTGAACAGGGAAGTGGCCGTCGGCATGTTGGAAAGCCTGGGCTGCACCGCGCATGCCGCGGAAAACGGCTGGCAGGCCCTCCAGGCCATGAACAACGATGCATTTGACGCCGTGCTCATGGATTGTCAGATGCCGGTGATGGATGGTCTGACCGCCACCGCCGAATTGAGGCGCCGCGAACAGAATTCCGGTGGCGCGCGGCTGCCGGTCATTGCATTGACCGCCAACACCATGGAGGGTGACCGCGAGCGCTGTCTCGCCGCCGGCATGGATGATTTTCTGAGCAAGCCCTTTACCCAGCAGCAATTGGCGGCACTGCTGAAGCGCTGGCTGGCGCTGCACGTGCTTCCGGAGTCAGAACGCCGCGATAGTTCACGCCTGCCGCTGATTGATGCCGGCGTGCTGCGCAATATCACCGCACTGGCGCGGCCCACGCTGCTCAATTCGATGATCGAACTGTATCTGAAGCACTCGCCGCAGTTGATCAGCGCCATCGAAAGGGCGGCGGCGAACGGCCAAGCCGAGGCGCTGCAGGATGCCCTGCATACCTTCAAGTCCAGTACCGCCAATCTTGGCGGCATCCGCCTCGCGACACTCACAAAAGAATGCGAAATGCTGTTGCGCGAGGCAGGCGTCGACAAGGCGGCGGCGGCGGTGCAAAGAATCGGCAGGGAATATCAAGAATTTTGCAGCGCGCTGATGCGTGAGCGATCGACGAATGCGGCATAGCCCAGAGGTTCCGATGAACGCCATTGACAATCAGACCAACATTGCCGCGACCGTGCTCGTCGTCGACGACGATCCCGGCGCCAGATTGCTGGTCGGCAGCGCTCTCGAAGTTGCGGGCTTTCGCGTCACCACTGCCGCCGACGGCAAAAGCGCTTTGAGCGAGTTTCATGCGCACCCCGCCGATTGCGTGGTGCTCGACGTGGTCATGCCGGGCATGAGCGGCTTCGACGTCTGCCGCGCGCTGCGGGCGCAGCAGAGTTCCAAGCATGTGCCGATCTTGATGCAGACCAGCCTCGATGACATGGAATCGGTGCAGAGCGCCTACAACGCGGGCGCCACCGACTTCTCATCCAAGGGCATCAACCCGATGCTGCTGGCGGAACGCGTGAAATTTCTGGTGCGGGCCAAGCAGACCCAGGACCAGCTGCGCGAAAGTGAAGCGCGGGTGCGCTATCTGGCTTATTACGACCCGCTCACCGCGCTGCCGAACCGGCAGCGATTGCTGCAGATTCTGGAACAGCAGGTGGCGTGGGCCGCACCCAGACAGCGCGGAATCGGCGTTTTGATGCTCGACGTCGATAACTTTTCGCGCATCAACGATACCCAGGGACAGGCGGTCGGCGACAGCCTGCTGAAGGAAATCGCGCACCGCCTGCAGCACTGCTTGCGCGATACCGAGCGCACGATGGAGGACGGCGCGGACTCAACCGACAACAACGATTGGGTGGCGCGCACCGGCGGCGACGAATTCGCCCTGGCACTGCCCGGCATAGCCACGGTCGACAGCGCGCAGGTCGTGGCGCGCCGCGTCCAGCTGTCGCTGGCGCGGCCCTTCGTGTTCGCTCAGCAGGAAATACCGCTGTCCGCGACCATCGGCGTCAGTCTGTTCCCGGGCGATGCGCCGGACGCCGGGGCACTGATCAAGAACGCCGATGCCGCCATGCACCATGGCAAGAAGACCGGAAACGGTCGATTGGAGTTCTTCAAGAAATCGATCAGCACCCGCGCGGCCAAGAACCTGTCGATGGAAGCGGATCTGCGCAAGGCGCTCGATCGCGGCGAGTTCACGTTGAATTATCAGCCGCGATTGGCCATTAACAGCATGCGCGTCGAGGCCGTGGAGGCATTGCTGCGATGGTGGCATCCGCAACGAGGGTTTGTATCGCCGGACGAGTTCATTCCGCTCGCCGAGCAGAGCGGCTTGATTGTCGAGATCGGCGACTGGGTGTTGCGCGAGGCCTGCGCCCAAGCGCGCCGCTGGCGCGACGCCGGGGACGCCGGTTGGCAGGTCGCCGTGAACGTATCAGGCGTGCAGTTTCGCGACGGCACCTTGGTGGAGCGCGTGTCGCGCGCCATCCATGCCGCCGGGATCGAACCGCGCATGATCGAATTGGAATTCACCGAAGGAGCGTTGATTGAATACTCCGCCGTGGTGAGCAAGGCGGTCAAATCGCTGAAGGATTTGGGCGTCGCGACTGCCTTGGACGATTTCGGCACCGGCTATAGTTCACTTTCCTATCTGCGGCATTTCCCGATCGACACTCTCAAGATCGACCGGGTGTTCGTGCGCGACATCGTCTCCAAGAGCGACGGAAACACACCGCTGGTCGATGCCATCATCGCAATGGCAAAGAGTTTGGGACTGGCCACGGTAGCCGAGGGCGTGGAAACCGAAGCGCAATGGCACTATCTGAAATCACGGCAAGCCAGTCAGGTTCAAGGATTCCTATTTTGCCGGCCGCTCGCCATCGAGGAATTGGAACGTTGGCACGCTGAATGGCTGCATTCGAATCAGCATCGATCCGCCAGCGTGGCATGAATCCCCAAGGGGTCACGGCGCCCTGGTTCGGCGCCAGATCACCTCGCCGCCCTCGGCGGCGCGGGCCAGCACCCTGGCGACTACGAACAAGAGATCTGACAGCCGATTCAAGTAAATGAGCGCATCCGGTGCGACGCTTTCAGCGCGCGCCAGCGACCAACAGCGCCGCTCGGCGCGGCGGCAAACGGCGCGCGCCACGTGACAGGCCGCGGCGGCCGGACCGCCACCCGGCAGTATGAAATCCTTGAGCGGCGGCAGCGCGGCATTGAAGTCATCCAGCTCCTTCTCGAGCCTCTCGACATAGGCCGCGGTGATCATCAAATTCCCGGGAATGCACAGCTCCCCGCCGAGATCGAAAAGGTCGTGCTGCACTTCGGTGAGACAGCGTCTGATCTCCGGCGGCAGCGCCGCGGTGCCGAGCACCACCCCGATCGCGCTGTTGGTTTCGTCGACGCTGCCGTAGGCCTCGACGCGCAGGCTCTCTTTTGCCACCCGTGACCCGTCGCCGAGGCCGGTGGTGCCGTCGTCGCCGGTGCGGGTATAAATTTTGCTTAGCCGGTTGCCCATGAATCACGAACTTCCCTGGGGATGATGCGACGGTAGCATAACGTTTGCTAAGGTGGCGCTCCATGGAACATTCGGCGGAACTTCAGGCCGCGCTCGACGCGGCCGTGCAGGCGGCGAGCATCGCGCGGTCGATGTACCAGCACAATATCGAGGTTCGAGTCAAAGCGGACAAAACCCCGGTTACCGACGCCGATGTGCGCTGTGAGACGGCGATCCGCGAAATCATCGAGGCGCGCTTCCCCTCGCACGGCTTTTATGGCGAAGAAACGGGGTCGCATGATGTGGACGCCGAGAGCCTCTGGCTGGTGGATCCGATCGACGGCACCAAGGCATTTGTGCGCGAGTATGCGATGTTTTCGACCCAGATCGCTTTGATGCGCAATGGCGAACTGGTGCTGGGAGTGTCCAGCGCGCCGGTATACGGCGAAGTGAGCTTCGCGGAGCGCGGCCGCGGTGCGTACCTGAATGGCAAACCCATACGCGTCAGCCGGATATCGACGATCGAGGCAGCGGCACTTTCTTCGGGCAACTTGAAGAGTCTTGCCAGCAGCGCATCCTGGCCGCGTTATGGCGCGCTGATCGCGCAACTCGGCCGTATCCGCGGCTACGGCGATTTTCTGCACTACCACCTGCTCGCCGCGGGAAAAATCGATGCGGTGATCGAATCGGACGTGAATATTCTCGACATCGCAGCTTGCGCGGCGATCGTCACCGGGGCGGGCGGCCGTTTCACCGATCTGAGCGGAGCGCCCCTCACACTCAATTCCACCACCGTCCTGGCCAGCAACGGACACCTGCATGAGCCGCTGCTGGCGGCATTGAGCTAGGCCCCTAGTTGAGCCAGCGAATTTCCGCGGCGGTCGCCGCGCCAATCACCACTTCGTCGAGGCTCTCCGCCTGCTGCCATCGGTCGGCGCTCAGCATCCGCCGACCCGCCATCAGTTCAGCGTTGCGCTGCGGAAATAGCGGTATCTGCTGCGGATCCCCGAAACCGTCGGGATAACGCGGTGCGTCGTCGGCGGCACGGTATTTATCCGTGGCTCCGAGGGTGTGCAGCAATTCGTGGGCGATGACGACGTCGTTCTCGCCATCCATATCGGGAGTCGCGAAGGCATACACCACGCCGATCAGTCCTTTCGTTGTGCCCAACGAATGCGGCACGGCGGGGGTCAGTGCGGGATCGTGGTACAGCACGAAAATGCGGATGTCTTCGGGTTCGTTGACGTGCCCGCTTACGCGCCATGCCCAGTAGCGAAGCTTGAGGCTCCACAGAGCCGTCGCGATCGGGCCTTGCGATGGCGCGCGCCGCGGCGGAAGCTCGTGCAACTCGGGCCTGAGTCTGGTCCTGACAGGTTCGCCGGTGCGCAATGGATAGCGGGCGGCCTCGCGCGCGAAGAAACGGTCGATGGGCTTGAAACGTTCGGCGCCAAGGTTCGCCACATAGCGTGATGTCACGGGGCTTGCGTCGGCCACGATGGGATAGATCGCGACGTACAGCGGTTCTCGCCAGCGCGTACTGCGGTAACGGTCCTGCCAGGTGCTCAATGCGACGACCAGCAGCACCAATAACAAGAACAATATGCGCAGGTTCCTGAATGCGCCACGAGACGGGGGAGATCGGTGCGGCTTCAATCGGATGCTTCGACGTGCAGTTCGTCGATTTCTCCGTTCGACGCGCTGTACGACACGATCATCGGTTTACAGCAGACCGGACAGTCCTCGATATAGGATTGCTCGGGCACCGAGAGATCGAGTGTCAGATTGATCGGCTCCCAACAATGCGGACAGGTGACGTCGTGACCCTGGATGAGGATCATGCTACACCTGCGAAATATTGATAGATTTCAACATCTTATACCTAAACGGAGCCTTGACCGTCAGTCTATTCATATAGCAGGTCTTGGGCAAGGGCGGCCGACGGTGATTTGGCGCAGCCATCCTGCGGTACTACTTGGCCTGCGTCACGCCCGAACGCGAGGTCCGGCCGTTATACTTCGCAAGTGCCTGATTGGGGTTAGACTTACGAGGAAACATGGAGCCGACCGATACTTCAAAACCTGATTACTTCCATCGGGTTGTAGATTGCCAGTGGGCCTGCCCGGCGCACACCGACGTTCCCGAGTACATCCGTCTGATCGCTCAAGGCGAGTTCACCGAGGCCTACATGGTGAATCGCGAATCCAATGTTTTCCCCGGCATATTGGGCAGGGTCTGCGACCGACCCTGCGAACCCGCCTGCCGCCGTGGCCGCATCGAGGAAAAACCGGTAGCCATCTGCCGACTGAAGCGAGTTGCTGCGGATCACCGCGACGACGTAACCGCGCTTTTGCCCAAGGCGCCTACGGAAAAAAATGGCAAGCGCATTGCTTGCATCGGCGCGGGTCCCGCATCGCTGACCGTGGCCAATGACTTGCTGCCCTTGGGATATGAGATCACGATTTTCGAGCAATACGGGGTGCCCGGCGGCTTGATGCGAACCAACATCCCGGCATTCAGACTTCCGGCCAACGTGCTGGACGAAGAAATCGGCTACATCGTGAATATGGGCGCCGATCTGCGTCTGAATTCTCCGATCAAGAGCCTGAAGAGGCTGCTCGACGCCGAGGAATTCGATGCCGTGTTCGTCGGTTCGGGCGCGCCCAAGGGCAAAGAACTCGAAT